>CAUJGH010000259.1 GCA_963169575.1 Myxococcota bacterium
TCGGCCGGCGGCGCAGACTCGCTCGGAGATCCCTCGGCAGCCGCTTCCGTCGCCGATCCGCCGAGCCCCCGTACGTTCACGAAGTAGTAGGTCACGCCTCCGCCGGCGAGCACGACGAAGACGAGGACGACCGCCGCCAGCGACTCCCGCCAGATCTGCCGGGTCCGCATCGCACGATCGCTCTCGAGCATGATCTGCGGCACCGACGCCAGCACCGGAATGCCCATCGCCGTCTGCAGCTCGCTCGAGGTATGCAGCGAGGTATCCGTCACCTCCGACACGAGGCCGATGCCGGCGCCGAGCGCCAGGCCGAGGATCGCGCCGAGCGTGAGCAGCAGGATCCGGTTCGGCGAGCTCGGCTCGAAGGCCTTCTCCGCCGACTCCAGGATCCTGAACTTCTCGCCGAGCTGACGGCGTTCCATGTCCGCCTGCACGGTGGCCTGCTGCAATCGGTCGCTGAAATCCTGGTAGGTCCGCGCGAGCTGGTCGTAGTTCCGGGCCAGCGCATCGAGACGCTCGGCGACGGCCGGCGTCGCCGCGATCTTCGCTTCGATCGCCGCGATCGATTGCCGCAGCCGCTCGATGTCTTCCGCGGCACCCGCCGCCCGCTGCTCGGCCCGGCGCTGCTCGGATCGGGCATTCTGCTCGGCGATCGAGAGCGGCTCCTCCTCGGTCTCCGAATGGGCCTTCATCTGCTCGCGCAACACCGAGAGCTCCGCCTCGATCCGGACCATGTCGGGATGCTTGGGCGTGTAGCCCCGAGCGATCAGGCTGTTCCGTTCGAGGTCGAGCGCGCGCATCCGATAGACGGGGCTCGTCACGTCGTTGGGTGTCGCCATGTCGGCCGAGTTCAGGACCTGATTCTTCCAGTAGGCCGCGTCGCTCTGCGCCGCGTCGAAGAGGCGCTGCGCATCTCGGAGATCGTTCGTGGCGAACTGCAGCGAGTTCTGGTTCGCGTTCATCTCTTCCGGCAGGCTGCCGACGTTCTCCGCCTTCAACTCCGCGATCACCTTCTCGACCTCCGCGAGCTCCTTGGAAAGCGACTGGATCTTGTCGCTCATGAACTCGCGGCTCTTTTTGGTCACCGAGGTCCGATCCTCGATGTTGCGATTGATGAAGTCGTTCGCGATCTGCTGCGCGACGTCGCGGGCGATCTGCGGATTCTCATGGAGGAAGACGATGCGGAAGGTATTGAACTCGACGTCCCGATTGCGGCTCTGGCCCGCCTCGAGCTGATTGAAGACGGGCTCGACCCGAACGAAACCCCGCATGTACTCGACGACCTCAGCCCGCACCATGTCGTCCTGGTCTTTGTAGAGCTCGAACTTGTCGATGATCCCGGAGAGGCGGGTCCGGCTCAGGATGTCCGCCGTCATCAGGCCCAGCCGCTCGTTGAGGTCGCTCTCGCGAACGCCCGAATTGACGAGCTTGTCGTCGACCGATTGGGGCTCGACGAGGATCGTCGAAGACGACGAGTAGAGATTCGGAAGCGCCATCGCGACCCAGTAGGTCACGAGCAGGAAGGCGCCCGCGATGATCGCCACGAGCTTGCCCCGGCGCCGGGCGAAGCCGAGGAGATCGATGACCTGCGTGCCTTGATCGAGATTCATGTTCGCTTCCTGCCCTAATAGGAGAGGGGTTCGAAGGTGTAGCGGATGCCGACGGAGCCGAGATGGACGTTCACCCGACTGGGGATGGCGAGACCGCTGCGATCGACGACCTGCCAGAGGTAGGTGTACCGGGCCACGAGCGCGAGGCGGCGGTTGATCACGTAGTCGAGGCTCCCCGTCGATCGGATGGAGGTGAGCTCGAAGCGCTGATCCCCGCCCGCCTGGCTCGCGATCTGGTCGAATTGATTCCACGAGACGAGCCCACGGACCGTCAACGGATCGCTGAACTGGTGCCGCATCGAGAGCTCGACGATGTCCGAGATCGACGACGAAGACGACGTCGAGCCGCTCCGCGCTTCCGAACGGACGTAGGACAGCCCGACATCGGTCGATTGCCAGCGCTTCTCGACCGAGGCGGCGGCGAAGACCGTCACGTCCCGGCTCTCCTCCTTTCCGATCACCTGCGGTAGGAAGGGGCTGTCGCTGGGCAGCTGCTGCTGCCGGATGAACGACGGCCCCGCCTGGATGGAGACGTCCATGGTCGGCGAAAGCGACCGGGACACCGAGAAGAGGACGTCCCAGACGTCCGTCTCTGTCGAGTTCCGCGGATCTTGGGGCTCGGGATCGATCGCGCGATTCTCCCGCCGACGTCCCGATGCGGAGATTCCGATCTGGGTGATCTCGTCGAGCGAATGTCGGAGCGACACGCGCCCGGTAAAGGCGCGACTGTCGGTCTGGCTGTTCTCGCTGGTGCCGGCGGCGTCGAAGTCCTCGAAATCGAAGCCGATGCCGAGGGAAGTTCGAGGACTCAGGAGACGCTGGTAGCCGAGATTCAGGTCGGCGATCCCGATCCGCTCGCGGTCGTTGAACTCGAACGATTGTGCGGGACCCGCCGCCGTGTCCTCGGTCCTGAACTGGCGTCCGTTGTAATAGGAGCCCGTTGCCTCGACCCGGTCCAGGTCGGAGAGCGACCATGCGCCGGTCGCTCGCGCCCGGTGGTCGAAGCCGTCGATGCCCGAAGTCTCGATGAAGGTCCGGTGGGTCGGCATGTAGAAGAGCGAATACGAGAGATCGTCGTTGCGCTCCTGCACGCCGAGACGGGGCGTGATCTCGAACGTTCCATCCTTCACGCGGTTGAGTTCGGAGCGAAACACGTTGCTCTCCCCCCCGAGACGTCCCTCGACGGAGAGGTCCACCTGTCCAGCCCGTGCCGAATACGTGGCCAACATGATCCCGATTCCCATTCCCGCGCAGACCCGCGCCCGTTGCATCTCGCGCCTCGGTTATTCCGGTACGATGATGGTGTCGCCGGGGCGCAGCAGGAGGTTCGTGTCGGGCGCCTTGCCCGCGCTGTAGGCGCCGTAGTTGAAGCGGTACTCCTCGGTGCCGCCGCCGGGCTTCTCCCGGATGATCTTGATGCGGTCCTTCTTCGCGAAGGGATTGAACCCGCCCATCGTCGCGATGGCTTCGACGACCCGCATCTGACGCGTCAGTGCGATCTGGCCCGAACGGGCGACGCCGCCGACGACGGTGACCGTATGGCTGTTGGTCTGCTGGACGACGACGGTGACGTCGGGCGCGGTCACGAACTCGGCGAGCGCTTCGGTGAGGACTTCCTTGAGCTCCTCGGGCGTCAGCCCTTCCGCCTGCACGTCGTCGACGAGGGGCACCGAGATCTTGCCGTCGCTGCGGACCGGGACCTCGACGGAGAGCTCCGGATTGCGCCAGACGACGATCTTGAGCACGTCCGGAATTCCGATCACGTACTCGTCCCGCTCGCCCGGCTCTTCCTCGGGCGGCGGCGTCGCACCGCTCCCGGCGCAGCCCACGACCAGCGCGGCGGCGAAGAGCCCGAACAGGAGCGCAACGCGCCCGCATCCGCTGCGTCGATCCATATCCATCGCGACCCCCTGTTCCGAAACGGGACTAACGACCATCACTGAGCCCGTTCTCCTTCATCTTGTAGAGCAGCGCCTTGTAGCTGATCTGGAGCCGCTCGGCGGCCTCCTTGCGATTCCAGCGGGTCTGGGCGAGCACGCGCTCGATCACCTTCTTCTCCGCGATCTGCGCCGCGCGCTTCGCGATCGCCTTGAGATCGAGGTCGCGTCCGGCGGAGAGATCCGCGCCGAGCGCGGCGAGATCGAGATCGTCGTCCGCCACGCGCTGGACGGGCGCCATGCCCCGCTGGCCGATCTCCTGGAGGACGGTCTGCTCGCTCCCGAGCACGACCATGCGCTTGATCATGTTCTCGAGCTCGCGGACGTTGCCGGGCCAGTGGTAGTTCATGAGCACGCGCATCGTCTCGGCCGACAGCTTTTCGACGGCCTTGTTGTACTGGGCGTTGTACATCCCGAGGAAATGCTCGACGAGCAGCGGAACGGCGTCGATCCGCTCGCGCAGCGGCGGGATCTGGATCGTGACGACGTTGAGGCGGTAGTAGAGATCCTCGCGGAATTCGCCCTTCGCGACGGCGTCCTCGAGATTGCGATTCGTGGCGGCGATGATGCGCGCGTCGACGCGCACGTCCGCCTCGCCGCCGAGCCGCGAGAACTCGCCGTCCTGCAGGACCTGCAGCAGCTTCGCTTGCAGCCCGGGAGCCATCTCGCTGATCTCGTCGAGGAAGATCGTGCCCTGGTTCGCGTATTCGAACTTGCCGAGCTTGCGCTTCTGGGCGCCGGTGAAGGCGCCCTTCTCGAAACCGAAGAGCTCGCTCTCGAGCAGCTCGGAGGGCAATGCGGCGCAGTTGACCTTCACGAAGGGGCGGCTGCGGCGATTGCCGAGCTGGAAGAGCGCCCGGGCGACGACCTCCTTGCCCGTCCCGCTCTCGCCGCGGATCAGGACCGTGATGTCGGTGTCCGCGACCTGCTCGATGATCTCGCGGACCTCGCGCATGCGCGGGCTGTCGCCGCCGAGCAGCAACGCGTCGACCTCGGTCCGCACACGCCCGCGCAGATGCTTGACCTCTTCTTCGAGGGCGCGGTTCTCGAGGGCCTTCTTGAAGGCGACCTCCAGCTCCTCGACCTCGAAGGGCTTGCGCAGGAAATCCGTCGCACCGAGCCGCATCGCCTCGACGATCGTGCGGGCCTGGCCGTGCCCGGAGAGCATGATCACGGGCACTTCGGGCGTGCGCTGCTTGATCCGGCGCAGGGTCTCGAGGCCGTCCATGCCGGGCAGGACGGTGTCGAGGGTGATCACGTCGGGACGAATGCGATCGAGGCTCGCGAGGGCCGATTCGCCATCGCTGACGGCATGAACGCCGTAGCCCTGGCGCGTCGCCAGGGTCTCGAGGAAATCGCGAATGCTCGGATCATCGTCGATGACGAGGACCTTGACGCGGTCGGACATCAGGGAAGTCGCCCCCACTCCATTCGATCCGCCGAATCGATCGGCCGGATGCTTTTCGCCACGCAAATGCTCCCTGAGCAGCCGAGCGACCGGATTTCCGCCCCCAGCCTTCCCATCCGCGCTGGAGAGTGACCCAGATCGAAGGGAAGGTGGTCCCTCTTTTCCGAAGATTGTGGAAAAAAGTTCCAGGTTTGGAGAATCAAGGTCCCCGATGGGAAAGTCGGTTCCGTGGTCATCGGCTGGCCGCCGATCAGCCTTTGGCGGATTCCGTCCGGAGAACTCCGGATAACCAACCCGTCGCGTCATCCCGATGGCGCCCCGGAGGCGTTTGTCCGAAACCGGGCGACGGGACGCCGCTGATACGGGGAACGGGATGCTAAATGAGAGCGGGTTCGTCGCGGGGCTTCCCCTCGAGGAGGAGCCCGGCGAGCGCCGAGTGGGCAATTCGACGGGGCAGACGACCGTTTCGATGCGAGCAGGTCACCCATTCCTGACAGGGGCGACCCGGCCGGAGGAGTCGGGCTGGGCGTCCCGGGGAGGAAAGCTCGCCGGGGAACGCCTTCGGAAGGCGCATTACACATCCGATCACGCCCCTTGCCCGCCCGATCCATCGACTTCGTTCCGCTCTGAACTCGCCCCGCCCCCATCCCGACCTCGCCTCGGAAAGCTCGAAGGACTGCCGACCCGATGAACACTCCCTCCGCCCTGCCCCGCCGGATCCGCCTGCTCGCCGTCGCCGGCGCCCGGCCGAATTTCATGAAGATCGCGCCCCTCATGAAGGAGCTGCTCCGGCGGGCCGACCGCTTCGAGCCGATCCTGGTGCATACGGGCCAGCACTACGACCAGGCGATGTCCGAGTCGTTCTTTCGCGACCTCGCGATCCCCGAGCCCGACGTCAACCTCGGCGTCGGCTCGGGCACCCACGGCGAGCAGACCGCCCAGGTCCTCGTCGCGATCGAGAAGCTCCTGCTGGAACGCCGACCGGACGTCGTCCTCGTGGTCGGCGACGTCAACTCGACGATCGCGGCGACCCTGGCGGCCGTGAAGCTCCATATCCCCGTCGCCCATGTGGAATCCGGGCTGCGCTCCGGCGACCGGGCGATGCCCGAAGAGATCAACCGCATCCTGACCGACGCCGTCTCCGACTGGCTCTTCACCACCGAGCCCGCCGCCGAGACGAACCTTCTGCGGGAAGGCGTCGCGCCCGAGCGGATCCACTTCGTCGGCAACGTCATGATCGATACCCTGCTCGCCCACCGCGAGCGCGCCCGCGCCCTCGACACCCTCGACCGGCTCGGCCTCGAGCCCGGGGGCTACGCCGTCCTGACGCTCCACCGTCCCAGCAACGTCGACTCGCCCGACCAGCTCCGGCGCCTCTTCCGCGTCCTCTCCCGGCTCGGTGACCGTCTGCCGGTCGTCTTCCCCGTGCATCCCCGGACCCGCAACGCCATCGAGAACAACTTGAAAGGCGAGCGCATCCAACTGCGCATGACCGAGCCGCTCGGCTACCTCGAGTTCCTGCGCCTGCTGATGGACGCTCAGATGGTCCTCACCGATTCGGGCGGAATCCAGGAAGAGACCACTGCGCTAGGCGTTCCCTGCCTTACACTCCGCGACAGCACCGAACGCCCGGTCACCGTCTCCGAAGGAACGAACACGATCGTCGGAACGGATCCCGGAGCCATCGAGGCCGCGATCGAGAAGCAGCTCGGCTGCAAGACCGTCGAGCGCCGGAGGCCGGCGCTCTGGGACGGCGAAGCGGCGGTCCGGATCGTCGAGATCCTCGAGCGGGATCTCGGACGCCGGATCGACGGGTCCTCGGGCAGTGACGCGGGAACGCAGAGCCAGAATCGTTAGTCCAGCAGGAGCAGGAGCGGGATCATCCATGTCCGAGGCCATCGACGCTGCCAGGCGAGCCGATTCGACCGCCGACGCGTCTCGTGATCGTTTCCTCGTCTACGCGACCTGCGGCGCGATCGTGCTCCTGCTCGGGATCTATTTTCCCATCCTGCGCATCATGGTCGAGCACTGGGCGGCGGTCGAGGACTATCAGCACGGCTTCCTGATCGCTCCGCTCGCGCTCTACTTCGCCTGGGAACGCCGCTGGGACCTCGAGGACGCCGCCATCTCCGGCTCCTGGCTCGGCTTGATCCCGCTCTCCATCGGACTCGTCTCGCTCGCGATCGGACGCCTCGGAACCGAGCTGATGACGATGCGCAGCGCCTTCATCTTCAGCCTGATCGGCCTCGTGCTGCTCGTGCTCGGCCGCGAGATCTTCAAGATCCTCGCCTTCCCGCTCTTCTTCCTCTTCCTGATGGTGCCCCTGCCGCAATCGCTCGTGAACACGATCGCCTTCCCGCTCCAGCTGATCGCGGCGAAGTTCGCGGTCCTGAGCCTGCAGCAGATCGGGATCCCGGCCCTCGTCGAGGGCAACATCATCCACCTCGCCCATACCCAGCTCTTCGTCCACGAAGCCTGCAGCGGGCTGCGCAGCCTGATGGCCCTGATCACGCTCGGGGTCGTCTTCGCCTACTTCTTCAAGCGAGGCGTGCTCTGGGTCCAGCTCCTGCTCGTCGCCTCGACGATCCCGATCGCGATCGCCGTGAACTCGTTCCGAGTCGCGCTCACGGGATTCCTCACCCATCATTTCGGCGAGTCGGCCGCCGGCGGCCTGGTCCACGACTTCCAGGGCGTCTTCACCTTCGGGATGGCCTTCTTCATCCTGCTCGGGGAGGGCCGCCTGATCGACGTCCTGCTCGCCCGGACCGGACTCGAACGCGCGCCGGACGCAGCCCCCGATCTCGACGCCGGCGAAGGGAACTAGCCCATGCTCAAGCTCGCGGTCGCGCTCTTCTTCCTCGGCCTGAACGGCTACGTCTATTGGTACATGGGGAACGACGAGGTCATCCCGCCGCGCACCGACTTCGCGGAATTCCCCGACGTCCTCGGCGACTGGAAATGCGAGGACCGCGACGTCCTCGATCCGGCGATTCTCAACAACCTGAAGCTCACCGACTACCTCGCCTGCAACTACTACAACGAGCCCGAGAACGAGGCCGTCCATCTCTACATCGGCTATCACGAACGCCAGACGCGCGACCGCAACACGGGCGAGGTCGCGGCGATCCATCCGCCCGAGCACTGCCTGCCGGGCAGCGGCTGGGACGTGATCGACTCGAAGGTCGTTCCGACGGATTTCGGGATCCCCGGCGAAGCCAAGCGCTTCGTGATCGCCAAGGGCCGGCAGCGCGCGCTCGTCTACTTCTGGTACCAGTCGAACGGACGCGTCGTCGCGCGCAACCATCACAAGATCTTCTGGATGTTCCTCGACCGGACCCTCCACGCCCGGACCGACGGTTCCCTGGTCCGCTTCACCGTCCCGATCCAGTTCGACCAGAGCGAAGAAGCGGCCGAGGCGAGCTTCAAGGAACTCGCGGCCCGCGTCGCGCCGCTCCTGCCCGCCTACATCCCGAATTGACGATGGGTCGAGGCCGGGGATGAAGATCCTTTTCGTGTCGCACTACTTCCCGCCGGAGGTGAACGCTCCGGCGAATCGCACCCATGAGCATTGCCGCCGCTGGGTGCAGGACGGGCACGACGTCACGGTCATCACCGGCGTTCCGAATCACCCGCGCGGCCGGATCTTTCCGGGCCATTCGAATCGCTGGATCCAGGAGGAGACGATCGACGGGATCCGGGTGATCCGAACCTGGATGTACCTGACGCCGAATTCGGGCTTCCTGCGACGTGTCGCCAACTACCTGCTCTTCGCGCTGACGGCCGTGCTGGCCAGCCCGCGTGCGGAGCGGCCGGACGTCGTCGTCGCGACGAGCCCCCAGTTCTTCGTGGGCGTCGCCGGAGCGCTCATCGCGAAGATCAAGCGGCGCCCCTTCGTGCTCGAGATCCGCGATCTCTGGCCCAAGTCGATCGTCGAGCTCGGACAGCTCGGTCCGGGGCCGATCCTCTCCGCCCTCGAGGCCCTCGAGCGCTGGCTCTACCGCAGCGCCGATGGCGTCGTGGTCAACACGCGAACCTTCCACGACCACATCACGGCCCGCGGCGTCGCGAGCGAGTCGATCGAGCTGGTCTACAACGGCATCGATCCCTCGCTCTTCAAGCCGCGGCCGAAGAACCTGGAGCTGCTCGCCCGGCACGGGCTCGAGAACCGGTTCACGATCGCCTACGTCGGCACGCTCGGTCTGGCCCATGGCCTGACGCTCCTCGTCGACGTCGCCGAACGCTTCGCCTCCCGGCCCGAGATCCAGTTCGTCTTGATCGGGGACGGCGCCGACCGGGAGAAGCTCGAGGCGGACGTCGCGAGGCGCGGTCTCCGGAACTTCCACATGCTGGGCCTGCAGCCGCGCGACGCGATGCCCGACTGGATCGCCTCGATCGACGTCCTGCTCGTCATGCTGCGCGACCTTCCCGTCTTCGAGACGGTGATCCCATCCAAGATCTTCGAGTTCCTCGCCCAGGAGCGCCCCGTGATTCTTTCGGCGAAGGGGGAGATCCGGCGCATGATGGCGGAGGCCGGGGGCGCGCTGGTGATCGATCCGGAGGTCGCGGATCAGCTCGTTCGGGCGATCGACGAGGTCATCGCGAATCCGGGCGCGGCGGCCGAGCGCGCCGAGAAGGGTCGACGCTGGGTCGAGGCGGGCTTCCTGCGAGACGACCTGGCGCGGAAGATGTCCGCATTCCTCGAGCGCGTGGTTCGAGACGACGCCTAACGGGCGTCGACCTCGCACTCCCGGATCTTCTGGAGCAGCGTCTTGTAGCTGACGCCCAGCCGCTGGGCGGCCTGCTTGCGATTCCAGCCGGTGGACTCGAGCACGTGCTCGATCGCCTCGCGCTCGACCTCGAGGGCGAAGCGGCGGCCGACCTCGCGCAGCGGCAGCTCGCCCGCCGTCTCCTCCATCTCGGCGAGAATCGCGTCGAGCTCCGCCCGCCGCTCGTTGAGCGAGGCGCGCGGGCGCGTGATCTCCCCCAGGACCTGGTCTT
>CAUJGH010000260.1 GCA_963169575.1 Myxococcota bacterium
CTCGAGCGCGAGATCGGCTCCGTCTGTCGCAAGCTGGCGCGCCGCGTCGCCGAGGGCGATGCGAGCTGTCCGAAGCAGCTCGACGCCGCACAGATCAAGGCCTTGCTCGGGCCGATCAAGGCGGAGCCGGACCTGGCCGAGGACGACGTGATGCCCGGCGTCGCCGTCGGGCTCGCCTGGACACCGGCGGGGGGCGACATCCTGTTCATCGAGTCGACCCAGATGGCGGGCAAGGGCGAGCTCAAGCTGACCGGCTCGATGGGCGACGTGATGCGCGAATCCGTCGAGGCGGCGCGCTCCTGGCTGCGCAATCACGCGGGCGAATACGGGCTCGATCCCAAGGGTTTCGATCAGCACGATCTGCACGTCCACGTGCCGCAGGGCGCCGTGCCCAAGGACGGTCCGTCGGCCGGCATCGGGATGGTCTCTTCGCTGGCCTCGCTGCTGACCGGGCGGACGATGGTGCCGCGCGTCGCCATGACGGGTGAGATCACGCTGCGGGGCAAGGTCCTGCCGGTGGGCGGGATCAAGGAGAAGGTGCTCGCGGCGAAGCGGGCGGGCATCGAGCGGGTGGTGCTGCCGGAGAAGAACCGGCGCGACATCGAGGAGATCACGCCGGAGCTTCTCTCGGGTCTCGACCTGCGTTTCGTCGGGACGATCGACGAGGCGCTCCGCCATACGCTCGTGGCCGCGCCGCAGGCGAGCTGACGCGAGCTTCGACGGGGTTAGAGTTCGTCTTCATCGGGCGGCGGATCGGCTGCGGATGGGCACGATCGCGAGACACGACGGGAGGGCAGGGTGAATCGAATCGGATCGACGACTGGCGTCGGACTCCTGGCTGCCTTGCTGTTGACCGCGGCGGGTTGCGTCACGCGCACCGCCTACGATCGCCTCGACGATCGCTTCGAGAAGCTCGAGCGGGAGCGCGCGGCGCTCGAGTCGCAGGTCGACCGGCTGACGATCGAGCGATCGAGCCTCGAGGCCCAATACGTCGAAGCACAGGAATCCTACGAGGACGAGCGGCTCGCCCGCGAAGCGCTGGCGGGCAATCTCGCCCAGGTCGAGCGCAAGGCGAGCGAGCTCGATCAGAACCTCGACGCCGAGCGCCTGGCGCGCATGGAAGCGGCCGCTGCGCTGGCCAAGCGCGAGGCGGAGCTCGCGAAGATGCAGTCGACCTACGACGAGCTCGTCTCCGATCTCGAGTCCGAGGTCTCGGCGGGGCAGATCGAGATCCAGCGGCTGCGCGAAGGGCTCCGGCTCAACGTCTCCGACGAGGTGCTCTTCGCTTCGGGGTCGGCGGAGCTCGACGCGAAGGGCGAGGAAGTGCTCGTCAAGGTCGCGGCCCAGCTCGTGCCGCTGCAGGATGCGATCCACGTCCGGGGCCATACGGACGACCGCAAGATCGGCGGCGCGCTGGCGGAGCGCTACCCCACGAATTGGGAGCTCGCCGCGGCGCGGGCAGCGCGGGTCGTCCGGTTGCTCGAACGCAGGGGCGTCTCGCCGAAGCGGCTCTCGGCCATCTCGCTCGGGCCGAACGATCCGGTCGCGCCGAACGACAGCGCCGAGAATCGCGCGCGCAATCGCCGCATCGAGATCCTGCTGATCCCCAAATCGGTCAAGGCGCCCGGCCCGGAGGCTTGAAGCCGACATGGCGAGCGACCACGGGCCCTCGGCGCTCGCCCTCGGCCGGCGCAGTCTCGTCCTGCTCGGCCTGATCGCCGAGGCGGCCTGGGTCTATCTGATCTACCGGCTGGATCGCCGTGGAACCCTGAAGCGGGACGCGAATTGGATGGCTGCGCGCTTCGGCCGCTTCGCGGCGCGTTTCGTGCGCGTTGCGACGCGCTTTCGCGGCGGGTTGATCAAGCTCGGACAGGTCGCGAGTCTGCGCGTCGACGTGATCCCCGAATCGATCACGGCAGAGCTCGTCAAGCTCCAGGATCGCGTTCCGCCGGCGCCCTTCGCGGCGATCGAAGCTCAGCTGGAGCGCGAGCTCGGGCGTCCCGTCGCCGAAGTCTTCGCGGAGTTCGATCCGGTTCCGATCGCCGCGGCGAGCCTCGGGCAGGTGCATCGCGCGCGCGATCGCGCTGGGCGCCCCTGCGCGGTCAAGGTCCTCTATCCGGGCGTCGAGCGGTCGGTCGCGGTCGATCTGCGGATGCTGCGCCTGGCGCTCTGGCTCTTCGATCCGCTGGTTGCGCCGGACCTGCTCTCGGTCCATGCCCAGCTCGCCCGCTCGCTGCTGCGCGAGATGGACTACGTCGCGGAGGGGCGGGCGGCAGAGCGCGTCGCTGCGGCGATCGAGAAGGATCCGAAGCTGCGCGAGCAGGTGCGCGTGCCGGCGATCCACTGGGAGACGACGACGGGTCGCGTCCTCACGATGGAGCTGATCGAGGGCGAGAAGATCAACGCCCGGGAGCGTCTCGCGGCGCTCGGCATCGACGTCTCCGATCGCGTCGCCTGGGCGACCCGAGCCTTCCTCCACCAGATGTTCCAGGAGCGCTTCTTCCACTGCGATCCCCACCCCGGCAACCTGCTCGTCGACCGGGTGGGGCGCGTCGTGCTGATCGATTTCGGGATGCACGAGGAGATCGCCCCGGAGATCATGGAGGGCGTGCGCATGAACGTGCTCGCCGCGGTGACCCGCAACGAGTCGCTCTGGGTCGACAGCCTGATCCGGATCGGGATCCTGCGCGAAGGCGATCGAGAGGCGGCGGGTGCACTCGCGCGGATCTCGTTCGATCCTGCCTACTACAACCTGACGCCCCGGGAGCTCTCCGAGATCGATTTCGGGGACTACTTCGGGAAGGTGCGCGAGCACCTCTGGCTGATCGAGGGAGCGCGGATGCCGGACGGACTGCTCGCCTTCGGCCGCGCCTTCTCGCTGCTCTACGCCCTCGCCGTCGAGCTCGCGCCGGGGATGCGCCCGCTCGATGTCGTGGGCCCCTACGTGCTCGCCTTCCTGCAGCCGCCCCGCAGTCCAGAGGCCGAACGAGCGGCCGGCGCCGGCGGCGGCGCTTCGTGTTAGCGTTGGCGCCACCCGGAGCAGAGGGAGCGAGCAGCGTCGATGGCGATCAATGCGGACGAGTTCAAGGCAGCCCTGGCATCCTGGGCGAGCGGCATCACGATCATCACCGCCCGGGCGGGCGAACGGATCCACGGCATGACGGTCTCCGATTTCAGCGGCGCCTCGCTCGCGCCGCCGCTGGCCCTCGTCTGTGCGGCGAAGACGTCGAATACGACCGCGATGATCCAGGAGGGCGGCTGCTTCGGCGTCAACGTCCTGCGCGTCGGTCAGCAGGCCCTCTCGAACCGCTTCGCGTCCAAGAAGGACGAGTGGACCCGCTTCGAAGGCGTCGAGACCTTCGCCGCGAAGACCGGCGCCCCGCTGCTCGCGGATGCGCTCGTCAACCTCGATTGCCGGCTCGTCGCCGTCCACGACGCGGGCGACCATCTGTTGTGTGTCGGCGAGATCGAGCAGGTCAACATCCGCGACGGGGAGCCGCTGCTCTACTTCCGCGGGAGCTATGGCCGCTTCCTGAAGGACGTCTGAGCGATCGGCGGGCGCACGGGTGGGGTGGGGGCCCCGCTTTCGCAGAGCGTCCGGTGGGTGAGGCCCCCTGCATCGGAGGCGCGCGCGTGACGAGCGGATCGAGTCGCGCATTGGATCGGCCGATGGACTCGCGGAACCCGGGATTCGCGGCCGGTCCGACGGGATCGTGCGGGGGGCATGGATGAGCAGCCTGATCCGTTGGTTGACGGCACCGGCCATCGAGCTCGCGTCGATGGCGAACGATACGGCGGCGGTCCTGCGCCGGGAGCAGCGCTACCGGGACGTGCCCGCCGTCGAACCGACGCCCGGCCTCGTCGCGGAAGCCCTCGCGGACGGAACGTTCTCCCTGCTCGTGAGCCTCGTGCTCGGCATGCCCGAGCCGCAGAGCGTCCGCCGCGGTCATCAGGAGCTGCTCGCGATGCGCGACTTCCTGGACCGCAACGGCTGGTTCAGTGATCCCTCGGCCTATCACCGGACACCGCCCCGCCTGCGCGCCGTGACCCGAACGCCGAAGCGGGTCCGTCATCTCGGCCGCAAGGTCGACTACACCGAACTCGCCTTCGAGAGTGAGTACGAGCCCCATCCCGGCGAGCCCGCGCGCGAGCGCTGGCTCGCGCAGGAAGACAACGGCACGGCCGTCGCCTATCTGCTCGAGCATGCGGGCGGAGAGCGGCCCTGGCTCGTCTGTACGCACGGCTTCGGCATGGGCCAGCCGAGCGTCAATCTGACGGGTCTGAAGGCCCGCTGGCTCCACGAAGAGCTGGGACTCAACGTCCTGATGCCGGTCCTCCCGCTGCACGGTCCGCGGTCCGGGACACGCATGAGTGGCGGCGGACTGCTCCAGCCCGAATTCGCGAGCGTGCTGCACATGTTCTCGCAGGCCGTCTGGGACATCCGCCGGATGGTCGGCTGGCTGCGTTCGAGGAGCGACGCCCCCGTCGGCTTGTATGGCGTCTCGCTCGGGGCCTACGCGGTCTCGCTCGCCTCGGCCTTCATCGACGACCTCGCCTGCGTGGTCGCCGGCATCCCGGCCGTGGACTTCGCTTCGCTGGCACGGGACAACGAGCCCTGGGCCTTCAAGGCCTACGGCGGGGACCTGCAGACGGACTGGGCGCTCGTCAACCAGGTCATGTTCCCGGTCTCGCCGCTGACCTTCGAGCCCCGCATGGCCGTCGAGAAACGCTTCATCTACGCCGGCGTCGCCGACCGCGTCGCGCGGCCCGATCAGGCGCGCGCGCTCTGGCGACATTGGGGCCGGCCGCAGATCGAATGGCTCGCCTCGGGCCATGTGATGGGCTCGATGAAATCGGAGCTGAAGCCCTTCCTGCGACAGATCGCCGCCGATCACCTCTTCGAGCAGGGCCGCGCGCCCTTCGCGACGGATCGATCGCACGGAGCGACGTCGTCTTCTTCCGACGCGGCGGCTGCGGAGCGAGCAGACGAAGCGGCCGCGCCGGCGCTCGGCCGCGATCGGAGCGAGTCCTAGATGGCGCGGGTCTACTACGAGCGGCTCGACGAAGAGGCCACGGCCGCGCTGGCGATCGAGTCCTCGCGCCGCCGGGCGCATACGGGCATGATTCTGGTCTTCGAGGGCGGTCCGCTGCGGACGCCGGAGGGGGGCGTCGACTTCGCGCGCATCCGCGAGATCGTGAGTGCGCGGCTGCCGGAGCTGCCGCGGCTGCGCCAGAAGCTCAGGCGGATCCCGATCGACGGCCATCCGATCTGGGTCGACGATCCCGAGTTCGAGCTCGATTTCCATCTGCGCCATTCGGCCCTGCCCAAGCCGGGCCACGCCGATCAGCTCTGCAACACCGTGTCGCGGATCGCCTCGGCCCGCCTCGATCGCTCGCGGCCGCTGTGGGAATGCTGGGTGCTCGAGGGGCTCGAGGGTGGCCGCTTCGCGCTCGTCTTCAAGATCCACCAGGCCCTCGATCGACTCGAGGGCGCGGACCTGCTCCGCGCGATCCTCTCGGCGGACGCAGGGCGTACGGAAGTCGTGCCGGTGCGGCTCTCGGCACGTCCGGCGCCGGCGCCGGTCGAGCTCTTCGTGCAGGACGTCCTGCGCCAGTGGAACCCGACGAAGCGCGTGCTCAAGCAGGCGGTGCGGCTGGTTCGGCAGCCGCAGCTCGCTGCCAGGACGGTCCAGGATCAGGCGCGGGGACTCCTGCGCGTCCTCGGGTACCGGCTGCGGCATGCCTCGCGCTCGCCCTTCGACGGTCCGCTCGGGCCGCATCGCAGCTTCTCGATTCAGACCCTCGAGCTCGAGACCGTGAAGCGCGTCCGGCAGTCGCTCGGCGGGTCGGTTCACGACTGCGTCCTCACGGTCCTGACCGGGGCGCTCCGCCGCTATCTGTCGGATCGCCACGTCAGTCCGGTGACCGTCGATCTGCGGGCCGTGGCCCCGGTGCTCTCCGCCGACGAGTCGGCGGCGCGGCCGTGGACGATCGAGCTGCCGATCTGGGAGCCGACGCCGCTGTCCCGCCACGACCGCATCCACGAGCAGACCCGCCGCCTGCGAACCCAGACGGATGCGGCCAGCGGCGAGACCCTGATCGCCGGCAGCGAGTGGACGGCATCGCATCGCTTCGCCCTGGGCGCCCGCGCGCTCGGGACGCTCGGCGCCGGACAGATCGCGATCGTCCAGACGCCGGGGCCGCAGCAGACGCTTCATCTCGACGGAGCGAAGCTCGTCGCGACCCACGGCATCCTGCCGCTGCAGGACGCATCGGGATTGAACGTCACCGTCGTCGGTTATGCGGGCGGGCTCTTCGTCATGTTCAACGCGGATCCCGATCTCGGGATCGACGTTCGCGCCCTGCGCGACGCGCTGGCGGACGAGCTCTCGGATCTGATTGGCTTCGTCCAGGGGCGCGGGCGCCTGCTCCGGGCCGTGGGCGCGGTTCCGGACTAACGGCTCGCCGGCTCGG
>CAUJGH010000261.1 GCA_963169575.1 Myxococcota bacterium
CGACGATCCGCTCGTAGACGGCGCGGCCCTCGGACGTGAGGCTCAGGACGACCTGACGCGCGTCGCCGTCGGCTGCACCGCGCTCGACGAGCCCTTCCTCGACGAGCGGCATCAGCTGACGGCTGGCGGTCGCCGCATCCATCGCGCAGGCATCGGCCAGGCGCCGGACCGAGAGCGTCCCATGGTCGTAGAGACTGCGGAGCGCCGCATAGCCCGCCCGCGTCACGACGGCGCCGACGGCGATCGCCTGATGCTGGTTGAAGCGCTTGTTGGCGCCGAGGCGGAACAGCTCTTCGAGCGCACGCTCGAGCGCGGCGTCGCGAGGCGCGCCGGTCGCAGCGGGCGCCGCAGGCAGCACCTCGCCTGCGAGCGCGGCCAGGGAGGCGCGCTCGCGTATCTGCCGGGGGGTGGCCGAGCGTCGCGCGGCCATGCTATCCGTTGCTTGTCTTAGTCATGGTTTTATCGAATTAGCCCACGCCGAGGGAGAGCGCCAGATGGCATCGGAAACGGGGAGCGGAGCGGGAACGGGGGAGTGTGCGGGCCGGATCGCCCTCGTGACCGGTGCGAGTCGCGGCATCGGTGCGGGCATTGCCGAGCGGCTGGCGTCGGCCGGCGCGCACGTCGCCTGTGTCGCGCGCAGTCTCGACGAGCCGAAGGGCAAGGAGCCGGGCTCGCTGCGCGAGACGGTCGCTCGCATCAACGCCGCCGGCGGGCGCGCGATCGCGATCCAGGGCGACGTCGCGAAGGCCGAGTCGCGGACTGCGGTCATCGAGCAATGCCGCGCCGAGCTCGGCCCGATCGACATCCTGGTCAACAATGCCGCCGCCGGGCCGCACAAGACCTTCGAGAAGCTGACGGCGAGCCATTTCGCGCTGACCTTCGGCGTCAACGTCGAGGCCGCCTTCCATCTCTCGCAGCTCGTCGTGCCCGCGATGCGCGAGCAGGGCCGGGGCTGGATCGTGAACATCTCGTCGGCCACCGCGCGCCTGCCGCAGGGCCCGCCCTTCGAGGCCTATCAGATCAATGGCGGGGCGCATCTCTACGCCGCCAGCAAGGCGGCGCTCGATCGCCTGACGGTCGGCATCGCGGCGGAGCTCTCGGAAGCCGGGATCGCCGTGAATACGCTCGCGCCCGTCGCCGCCGTGATCACCGCCGCCGTCCGCATGACCGGCGCCGACAAATGGATCCAGCCCGAGATGATCGAGCCGGTCGAGGCGATGGCCGAGGCGGCACTCGCCCTCGCCTGCTGCGACGCGAAGCGGACCGGGCGGATCACCTACAGCCTCGATCTGCTGCGCGAGCTCGGCCGCGAGATGCGCACGCTCGACGGCCGCGAGCCCCTGACGCGCGAGAACGCACAGACGCGCTGAGGGGCGAGAACGCACAGACGCGCTGAGGGCCTGAGCTCCGGACGGCAGACCGAATCGGGGCGCGCGATCGCGCCGGCTGCGCCATCGTGGGACTTCGCTCGAAGGAGGTGAACCCGATGACTCAGCCCGGCTTCCCGCGGACCGTCGCACGCACCGATGCCCGCCCCGATGCGCGCAGAGATGCCCGCAGAGATGGACGCGCTCGCAGGGCGCGAAAGCTCGGCGTCCTGCTCGCCGTGCTCGGCGGCTTCGCGCTCGCTCAGCCCGCAGCGGCGGCGGGCGAGGCGAAGGGATCGGCCGCGGGCCCGACCACGGCCGCGAGCCCCCGATCCCTCGCGCCGGCACTCGAGAACGCGCCGAACGTCGTCATCGTCCTGCTCGACGACGTGGGTTTCGGCGCCGCGGAGACCTTCGGCGGCCCGGTCCCGACGCCGACGCTCGAGCGCCTCGCCGCGCAGGGCCTCCGCTACAACCGCTTCCATACGACCGGCATCTGCTCGCCGACGCGCGCCTCGCTGCTGACCGGCCGCAATCCGCATGCGGTGGGCGTCGGAGCCGTCCTCAACTCCGCCTCGAATCATCCGGGCAAGCTCGGCGTCCTGCGCGACGACGCGAAGACCCTCGCGCAGGTCCTGCGCGACTGGGGTTATGCGACCGGCGCCTTCGGCAAATGGCATCTCACGCCCGATTGGGAGACCTCCCCCGCCGGCCCCTTCGATCGCTGGCCGACCCGCAAGGGCTTCGACCATTTCTACGGCTTCCTCGGCGGCGAGACCCATCAATTCGAGCCGACCCTCTACGAGGGCACGAGCCCCGTCTCCCGGCCGGCCGGCGCCGACTACCACCTCTCCGAGGACCTCGCTCGGCAAGCCGCCGCCTGGCTCCAGCTGCAGCATTCGATTCGCCCCGACCGCCCCTTCTTCGTGTATCTCGCGACGGGCGCGACGCATGCCCCGATCCACGCGCCCGAAGCCTCGATCCGCGCGTTCCGCGGCCGCTTCGAACACGGCTGGGACGAGGAGCGGCGCAGGACCTTCGAACGCCAGAAGGCGCTCGGCGTCATCCCGTCCGATACGCAGCTGACGCCGCGCCCGGACGTGCTCCCGGCCTGGGACTCGCTCTCGCCCGACGAGCGCCGCGTCGCGAGCCGCTTCATGGAGGCGAACGCCGCCTTCCTGAGTCATGCCGACCAGCAGATCGGCCGTGTCGTCTCCGCCCTCGAAGCGATCGGCGAGCTCGACGACACGATCTTCGTCTACATCGTCGGCGACAACGGCGCCTCGGCCGAAGGCGGCGTGCTCGGCAGCTGGAACTACTTCGCGGGATTCCACGGCGTTCCGGAGAACACGGCCCTCGATCTCGAACGCCTGGGCGCGATTGGCGGCCCGACCTCCTACCCGCACTATCCCGCCGGCTGGGCCTGGGGAACGAACGCGCCCTTCCAATGGGCGAAGACGATCGCCTCGCATCTCGGCGGCACGCGCAATCCGCTCGTCGTCCACTGGCCGAAGGGCATCGAACACGCCGGCGAGCTGCGCAGCCAGTTCGCCCATGTGAACGACGTCATGCCGACGATCCTCGAGGCCATCCGAGCGCGCGCCCCCGAACGCCTCGCCGGCGAGCCGACACCGCCCAGTGATGGCACGAGCCTCGTCTACTCCTTCGACGACGCGAGCGCGAAGAGTCGCCATACGACCCAGTACTTCGAAGTCTTCGGCCACCGCGCGATCTACCACGAC
>CAUJGH010000262.1 GCA_963169575.1 Myxococcota bacterium
CGTGTTCGGCGTCCGTCAGGGCGGCGAGGTCGTCGGAGCGGTAGAACTGGCCCCATTTGACCCGGCGGCCGTCGGCGGTCTCGTAGCCGCCGAGATCCCGGAAGTTCGGCGCGCCGTCGAGCTCGAGATGGCGCTGCCGGACGTGGTCCGGCATGTCCGCATCCGGATCGCCGCCGCAGCCCGCGAGCACGAACAGACCGAATGCGAGCCCGAGCGCCATGCGCTTCATCGGCCTCGCGAATCCCGATTGCCGCCCCGCCTCCTTCGTTCGATTCATCGCGCGCTCTCTCCAGGCGATCCGTTCGCTCGATACCAGATCGGCGAGGTATAGGCCCGCTCCTGCGTCGTTCCGGGATGCTCGCCTTCGCGAGGACGTCCGAAACGGACCGCATCGTAGGTCGTCCAATGCGGCGTGGGGATCTCGAGGACGCGGACGTAGTAGACCGCGCCGCGCTTCGCGTCGAAATCCGGGTCGCGAAAGACCGCGGTCAATACGCTCGCGCCGATCGAGTTCGAATACGTCGCCTTCTCGAGGTCGACCGTGTCGCCGACGGCCTGGCGGGATCGGCCGGACGCGTCGGTCTCGCGCCCGCCCGAGAGCGCGACGTCGAAGATCCGCTCCTGCCGCGCGCCGGCGTCGTCGAGCCACTGTTTCACGATCTGGACCCGATCGAGATTCGCACCTTCCGGATCCCGCAGCGCCGAGACCAGGAAGCTCGGCGCGCCGTCCGATCCGTTCGGGCTCGCCTCGCCGCTTCCGGCCGCGTTCGCCCGATCCGGCAGCACGCCGCCCATCGGAACGCCCTTCGCATAACCCAGCGTCGCGAGATCGGGCTCGAACGCGTCCTCGTCGCGGAAGGACCAGCCGCCGAAGAAGCGCACGACGATGCGCGGGCCGGTGGTCGCGTAGGTCTCGCGCCGCCGCATCGCATCGAAGAGAGCGGCGCGCGTATTCTCCTTCGCCCAGACCGCGGCGAAGCCGGAGGCGACGAGACGCCAGGTCGTCGTGTCGGCCTCACGATCCTCGTCGAGGAATCCGGCGGCCTCGAACTGGCGATGGGCCTCGCTGCCTTCGGGCGGCAGGAAATTCTTCGCCCAGGGCTCGCTCGCGCGGCCGGGCGCCGGCTCGTTGCTGCTGAACTTGCCCCAGAAGTCGGCGTCGTCGGCCGTCGCGAGCCCCGTATGCGAATCGGTGCTCCCGATCAATCCGAATGCGAAGGGGTTCACGCCGAGCTCGGCTTCGAAGCCGAGCCCCCGGGCGAGGGCCGAACGCACGTACTCGCCTTCGTACATCCCGTCCTGATGGGGCGCGGGCGACATGCCCGCTGCGGCGTCCCAGGTCCCATAGTCGGCGAACTCGTCTGCCGGCGAGAGGTAGGGCGCCGTCTCGCTGTCGCCCTTGATCTGGGTCGCCTCGACGAGCGGCTCCCAGCGCGCACGCTCGCTCGCGTAGGCCTTCGAGAAGGGCTTCCCGCCCATGTCGACGAGCTCGAACATGCGGCCGGCGCTGAGATTGCTGTTATGCGGAATCGCGAGCACGCGGCCGCCGGTCTTCTGCTCGTAGGCGGAGAGGTATCGCCAGAGCGCTTCGGGGTCGGGCGAATCGATCGAACGGAAGGGGACGACCTGCGAGGCCTTCTCCGCGCCGTCGGCGAAGACGACGATGCGATGGAGGTTCGCGCCGCGGGGCATCGAGCTCCATTCGTAGCCGACGAAGGCGGTGAACCGTCCCGGGGCGTCGTGGCGCTCGGCGTTCTCGATCACGCGATTCCAGACCGAACGCTGGAAGGCCGGGCTCTGGATCAGATCCTGGCCCGAAGGCAGGCCCATCGCGAACTCGGCACCGACCTGCGCCCGTTTGCCGTCGGCGATGAGCCCGGCCCAGCGCGCGCCGGTCGTGTTCGCCATCAGGTCGGGATCCTTCGCCTCGAGCATCGGATAGAGGCCCATGTACTCGCTGTGGTCCGCGACGACGAGGAAGTCGAGGGGACGGCGCAGCCGGACGGGCTCGCCGTTGTGGCCGATGACGGTCTCGCCCTTAGCGAAGCGGTAGGCGGCGTCGGGATCGATCTGCGTATTGCCGCCGGCGTTGGCGTCGGGGGACCAGCTGCTGTGGACGTGGGTGTCGCCCCAGAAGACGCGGGTCGGATGATCGCGGCCGACCCAGGGCGAATAGCCCGCCGGCTCCTCTGCCCGGGAAGGGGCGGCGACGAGCGCGCCGAACGCGAAGAGAACCCACGCGACCGGACCGAGCGAAAGCCGTCTCCTCGAATTCCATCTCCGCATCGCTCGCACCTCCCGGCTTCGCCGTCCACTCCCTGGGCGCCCGATGCTAGCTCCGCCATCGGCTTCGGCCCGGGGCCGCGCGCGATTTCCGGGTGCACCGCTGGCCGGATCGGGGGATCGGATCGATGGGCCGGATCGTCCCCGAATTCCTCTATAGTGGACGAGCCGGTACGCGCCCCCTCGCGTGCCGAGCGGCCGGTGCTGGCGACCTGGAGAGCCGACTGCATGACCCGTCTCGATCTCCTGAAGAGCGTCTTCGCCCACATGGCGCGCGGCGACGCCGCGGCGGCCGTGGCGCATTACACGCCCGATTACGTCATCGAGTTCCCGTATCCGGTTTCGCGCGGCGCCTTCCGGGTCGAGGGGCGGGAGAAGGTGGGCGAGTACCTGGCGCAGGCGTTCCAGATCTTCCGCTTCGAGCTCGAGATCGACGTCGTCCACCCATCGGCCGATCCGGATCTCCTGATCGCCGAGTACCACGGCCGCGGGCGCGCGCTCACGACCGGCAGGCCCTACGACAATCGCTATGTCGGCTTCTGGTGGTTCCGCGAGAACGCGATCTGTCGGACCCGCGAATACTACGATCAGGGCGTCGCCGACGCGGCACTGCTGCCCTGATCGTCGACCCGAGCCCGGAGGCCGTCCCATGGAAGCCGGCAAGCCCAGCATGACCGCACAGCTCGTCGCGGGACTGCGCGCAGCGCATTTCCAGTCGGGCATCCGCCCGCTCGTCTTCGAAGATCCGTACGCGGCGCATTTCACGGGGGGCGTCTTCGTCGAGCCCCTCGCGCGCAGCACGCTCCAGGCCGAGCTCGATCGGATGGCGCTGCAGCCGATCCAGGGTGGAATCCTCGGCCGCGCCCGCCACGCGGACGAGGCGCTCGAACGCGGCATCACCGAGAACGGAATCCGGCAATTCGTGCTGCTCGGGGCCGGCAACGACTCCTTCCTGCTGCGGCGACCGGATCTCGTGAAGCAGCTCCAGATCTTCGAGCTCGACCATCCCGCGTCCCAACGCGAGAAGCGCGCGAAGCTCGGCGAGCTCGGCTTCGAGCCCCGGTCGAACGTCCATTTCGTCGCCGTCGATTTCGAACGCGAGAGCGCCGGCGAGGCCCTCGCTCGAACGGGTTTCGATCGCGAGGTCCCCGCCTTCTTCAACTGGCTCGGCGTCGTGACCTATCTCCAGTCGAACGCGATCTTCGAAACGCTGCGCTCGATCCGCGCCGTGGCCGCCCCGGGCAGCCAGATCCTCTTCGACTACCCGATCGCCACGCATCTGCTGACCCGCGAGGAAGACCGGGCGCGAGCCCGGGAGGTACAGGCGAGCACCGAAGCGGTCGGCGAGCCTCGACCCGTCAAGCACGTCCCCGCCGAGCTCGCGCGCGAGGTCGGCGCGCTCGGCTTCGAGGTCGTCTCGGACCTCTCGCCCGAGGATCTCGCCGCTCTCTATTTCGCCGGTCGCAGCGACGGCCTGCGACCGAACCCCGAGAACCGCCTGATGCTGCTCCGCGCGCGCTGAGTCGCAAACCCCGAGCCGCCGGGTGGAATCGCCCGGGGAGGCCTGCCATGCGATCCCGATCCCTCGACTTCGTTCCCATCGACGCCGACAACCACTACTACGAGCCCCACGACTGCTGCACGCGCCATCTCGAGGCGCGATTTCGAGATGGCCGCGCCTGTCATGTCGTGAAGAATGCCGAGGGCCAGGACGAATGGCATTTCGGCGATCGCCCGATGGGATTCCATCGGCCGACGCGCGACTGGGTCCTCCCGCCCGGCGCCTATCGTCCCTTCATGTCGGGCAAGGGCGATCCGAACGACGTCCCGAAGGCGATCGCTTCGGCGACGCCGGCCTTCCGGGATCGCGACGTCCGGATCGCGACGCTCGACAAGCAGGGGATCGAGGCGACGATCATGCTTCCGAGCTTCGGGGTCGCCTTCGAGGACGACATCCACGACGACCGCGAAGCCCTGCTGGCGAACATGCGCGCCTTCAATCGCTTCATCGAAGACGATTGGGGCTACGCCCATCGAAACAGGATCTTCGCCCTGCCCCTCATCACGCTCGTCGATCTCGATTGGGCGGTCGCGGAGCTGGGCCGCGTCGCGGCCCTCGGTGCCCGGGGCTTCATCCTGCGGCCGGGCCCGGTCTACGGCCGCTCACCGGCGGATCCCCATTTCGATCCCTTCTGGGCCCGCGCCGAAGAGGCGGGACTCGTCGCCGCGGTCCACATCGGCGTCAGCGGCTACGTCCAGTTCTTCGGCCGCGAATGGGGCGAGGATCCGAACGTCACCGAACAGACGATGACGGCCTTCCAGTTCCTGACCTGCTTCGGCGCGCGCCCGGCGCAGGACACCCTCGCGGCCCTCGTGCTGCACGGCCTCTTCGACCGCTTCCCGAAGCTCCGGGTCGCGAGCATCGAGAACGGCAGCGACTGGGTGCCTGCCCTGCTGAAGAACCTCGAGAAGGTCGGACGCGTCGCGATCACGTCCCAGGGCGGCGCGAAGGCGTCGCTCGGCCGTCGCCCGCCCCACGAGGTCTTCCGCGAACATGTCTACGTCGCGCCCTTTTTCGAGGACGACGTCTACCAGCTGGTCGATGGCCTGGGCGCCGAGCGCGTGTTATTCGGCTCCGACTGGCCCCATCCGGAGGGGGTCGCCGCTCCCCTCGACTTCCTCGACGAGGTCGAGCGCCTGGCCGCCCCGGCGCTGCGGCGGGTGATGCGCGACAACACGGCCGAGCTGCTCCGGCTCTGAGACCGCCCACGCGAAGGGGAGCAGCTCCGGCCCTCGGGATCCCGCGGCTCCGGAACGCGCAGCCCCGGCGCAATGCGCCGGCGCCGGGCGTTTTCGGGGCTTCTCAAACGCGCACGCGCCGCGTATCGTTGCGCCCCATGAACGAACCGGTGGGCGAATCGAGGCCTTCCTCGCAGACGACGCGCCTCTCGCTCCCCGTGCCCCCTGCCTCTCCGGATTCCGGGGACGCAGCCGGGGGCGCAGGCCCGGTCGCGCTCTATGCGACGGCGATCTTCGCATCGGCCTTCCTGATCTTCCTGGTCCAGCCGATGGTCGGCAAGCGGATCCTGCCCTGGTTCGGCGGTGTGCCGGCGGTCTGGACCCTCTGCCTCGCCTTCTACCAGTCGGTGCTCTTTCTCGGCTACGCCTATGCCCATTGCGTGATCCGATGGGTGAAGCCGGGCCTCCAGCTCCCGGTCCACGGCCTCGCGGTCGCTGCGGCGTTCGCTTCGCTCCCGGTCCTCCCGGCATCGCCGCCCGTGATCGCGCCGGAGGCCGATCCGACGGGGCTCGTCCTCCAGATCCTGCTCTCGAGCGTCGCACTGCCCTTTCTGGTCCTCGCCTCGACGGGGCCCCTCGTCCAGGCCTGGTTCGCGCGCGCCCATCCGACGCGCTCGCCCTATCCCCTCTACGCCGTCTCCAACGTCGGCTCGTTCCTGGCGCTCTTCGTCTATCCCTTCGTGATCGAGCCGCGGCTCCCCCTCTCGACGACGGGGACGCTCTGGAGCTGGGGCTTCGGCTCGACGGCGCTGCTCGTGCTCGCCTGCGCCTGGCCCCTCCGCCGGATCGCCGTGAACCTGCCGGGCGCCTCGTCCGTCGAGAGCGCCGAAGCCGGAGAGCGGCTCGGCATCGTCCGGCCTCTGCTCTGGCTCCTGCTCTCCGGAACCGCCGTCGTCCTGCTGATGGCGATCACGAACAAGCTCTGTCTCGACGTCGCGAGCCTTCCCTTCCTCTGGATCCTGCCGCTCGCGACCTATCTGATCACCTTCATCCTCGCGTTCTCCTCCGATCGGACCTATCAGCGCGGCCCCTACGTCGCAGGTGCGATCCTCGCATTCGTCGCCACCTGGATCGTCGGTGTCTCGGGCCTCATCGTGACCCAGGTCGTCGCCTACTGTGCGCTGCTCTTCTGCGCCGCGATGGTGCTGCATGGGGAGCTCTACCGTTCCCGTCCCGATCCCCGATCGCTGACCTTCTTCTATCTCTGCGTCTCGGCCGGGGGGGCGATCGGCGGCCTGCTCGTCGGACTCGTGGCGCCTGCGATCTTCGACGACTACATCGAGCTCCAGGTCGGGCTCCTGATCGGCGTCGTCGTCGTGCTCTTCGTGTTCGCGCGGGATCCGGCGGGGCTGCTCGGCGCGCAGGCGCCGCGCTGGCGCCGCGTCGTCGCCGGCGCGCTCGTCGCTGCGCTCGTCGGATGGGCCGCCTGGAGCGAGAACCGGACGCGTCCCTTCCGGATCCATCAGGAGCGCTCGTTCTTCGGCGTGCTGAAGGTCGACGACATCCCCGACAGCATCGGGCAGCAGCGCACGCTGACGAACGGCACGACCGTCCACGGCATGCAATTCCTCGGACCGTCGACCCGCCATCTGCCGACCTCCTATTTCGGCCGCGCGACGGGCCTCGGCCTCGCGCTCACGAGCCGTCCACGCAAGGGCGAGTCGCGGATCGGCGTGATCGGCCTCGGCGTCGGCACGCTCGCGGCCTACGGCCGCGAGGGCGACACGATGCGCTTCTACGAGATCGATCCGGTCGTCGTCGAGATCGCGGGCCCGGGCGGTCATTTCGCCTACGTCGAGGAGTCCAAGGCCGACGTCGACATCGTCCTCGGCGATGCCCGTCTCTCGATCGAGTCGGAGTTGAATCGCGGCGAGCGCGGCCGGTACGACATTCTCGTCCTCGACGCCTTCAGCAGCGATTCGATCCCGATCCATCTGATGACCCGCGAGGCGTTCCAGCTCTACTTCGAAGCGCTCGCCCCGGGCGGCCTGATGGCGGTCCACGTCTCGAATCGCCATTTCAAGCTGATGGGGCTCGTCTCGCGGCTGGCGGCGGACTTCGGCGCCCACAGCCTGCAGATCAAGACGCGCCCGGCCCCGCAGCATCAGAGCGGCCTCACCGATTGGGTGATCATCGCGCGCGATGCCGATCAGCTGACGCGGCTGCAGCTCCGGATCGAGAAGCGGCATCGGCTGCTCGGCCTGCCGCCGGAGAACATCCTGCTTCGGCGCGGCTCCGATGTGAATCTCGAGAGCTTTCCGCTCTGGACCGACGACTACAGCGACCTCGTGAGCGTGATCCGCTGGGATTGAGCGAGCCCGGGAGCGTCGCGCGTGCGCTGCCCGAGGCATCGGCTCGCGAGCGGATCGCCGATCGATCCGCCGAATCGATCCACGGAACTCGCTTCACGCACTCGAGGGGAGACAGGGATGAATCGGAACGTCCTCATCGTCGCGGCCGCGACGGCGCTGATCGGATTCGCGCTCGGACGGAGCCTCGCGCCGACGACGATCGAGTTCCCCGCGGCCGATGCGGCGCTCGATGCCGAGCAGATGGAGAGCCGGGTCGCGATCGCCTTGCGCGAGACGCGTGCGTTCCCGCGCGCCGGAAACCTGATCCGCCTGTTCGAAGGACTGACGCGCGAGAACGTGGCCGGCGCCGCGAGCGCCGTGCGCGAGCGCGCCGCGGAGCGGGATCCCGTCGATCTGCAGCTCTTCCTGACCGCCTACGCGCATCTCGATCCGACGGCCGCGATGCTCGAGGTCCAGAGCTGGCCGATCCGCTCGCGCCGCGAGCAGGGCCTGCGGATCGTGATGCGCGAATGGGCCGCCAGCGGCGAGCGCCTCGCGGCCGGCAACTACTACGACTCCCTGACCGACCCGGAGACGCGCGCGGTCGCCGCCTCGCCCCTCGTCCGCGGCTGGGCGCTCAGCGGCGACGTCGAGGGCGCCCGCGCGCTCGCGCTGCGCTTCTTCGAGGAAGAGGGCCGACGCGAGGTCGTCGACGCCCTCGTCGGCGGCGTCCTGCATGCCCAGGGCGCCGAAGGCGCGCTCGCCCTCGCGCGCGCGGGCGAGCCCCACGGCGAACGCGCCTTCGACCGCCAGATCGCGCTCGCGACCCTCGCCCTCGTCGGCCGCGAAGACGCGAAGCAGGCCGCCGCCTACTACGACGCGCTGCTCCGCCCGGAGCCGACCCCCTGGCTGACGCCCCAGCTCGTTCCCCTCGCCGGCCTGATCCGCAACGACGATTCCGAGGCCGCCCTCGAATGGCTGCTCCCCAAAGCCGACGGGCCCGAGCGCACCCGCGCGCTCAAGGAGACGATGGGCACCTGGGCGCGGCGCGATTTCGACGCCGCGCGCGCCTGGTTCGAAGCGCGCGGGGCGCTCGAAGCTGCGGCCTCGGGCGAGCTCTCGCCGACGGACTCGACGCTGCTCTCCGGCCTGGTCCGCCGCCAGGCGCGGGTCCAGCCGAGCGAAGCCGCTGCCTGGGCCGTCCGCCTGCGCCCCGAATCCGACCGGCTCGAGATGCTGCGACGCGTCGCCTATTTCTGGTCCATGAAGGATCCCGCCGCCGCGGATGCCTGGCTCGCGACGCTCGTCCTCTCGGACGCCGAGCGCGCGCCGATCGCCGAGGCCGCCGAATGGGGACGCAGCCGGGATGCGGCGGCACGGGCGCCGGCGGACGATCTCTGAGCGCTCGCGTCCCTCGCCCGACTTTCCCGGACGTCTGCTAGGTCCGTCGACGACGGGCGAGCCAGCCGATCAGGCCGAGGCCGCAGGCGAGGGCGATCGTCGCGCCCGGCTCGGGCGCGAACTTCATTCTCAGGCCGAGCAATTGCGTGTTGATCTGGATTCCGACGACGCCGAAGGAGCCCGACTCCGTCCGGATCGCGTAGGAGCCCGCCACGAGGCCGACATTGCGCAGGACACCGCCGAGCGGCGAGATGCCGATCGTGTCGTAGCCCATGCCCGTCAGCGTCTCGCTGAAGTGGCCGCCTTGCAGCGGTCGCGATGCGACCCGAACGATCGACACCGTTCCTGTCGTCAACGCGAACATGTGTTTGACGGAGGTCGCCTTCGATAGCAGCGCGACCGTACCACCCGCCGGCACGCCGAGCATCGTCGTCGCGGTTCCCGCCATGAACGTGTCGAATCCGTTGATCTCGTTGCAGCCTGCCGGAAGCGGCTCGGTCGGATGCGTGCAGAGGAGCGCGACGCGTCGATCGCCCATGGGCGTGAACGCGTTCGCCGGGTTCAAGCCGCCGAAGAAGGCCTTGACCCGCCCCGCGTTCTGGATGCCCGGCGCCGTCAGATCCCAGCCGCCGGCGTTGCGGATCCGAAAGCCCGTAGCATCGTCGCCGCCCTGGAGCGGCTGCGTGGCTGCGATCGGCTTGAAGATCGCCGGGATCATGCCGTCGACGACAGGGGTTCCGAGATACAGACGGGCGGACCCGTCGAGCAGGAGCGCCATCGTGCCGCCGAACGCGTTCGGACCCGAGCGGTAGCGGACCTCGACCCGCTCGTTGCCGCCATTGGCCGTATTGGAATGCGTCGTATCGGCAGCGAGGCGCGCCGCGAACGCGGCCCCTGGCCTGCCGTTGTTCTGGCCGTTGCCCGGGGCGTTCCAGTTGCCCGCCGAGAAGCGGCGCGTCAGGGCCGGCGCAGGGATCAGCTGGCCCGGGGTCTTGATCGTGTAGGAACCGGCGTGTGTCGGGCTCGGGCCGGGATCCGGGCCGAGGCGGTCGATGCCCGGCATCGCCGCGATGAACGCCGTGTCGATCTGGCGGGTCACGGTCTGGAGCACGATCCCGACTTGCAGACCGAGGTTCTGCTGGAAGGCGAAGGGCGGGATCGTGAAGGGATCGCCGACGTTCACGCCGC
This sequence comes from Myxococcota bacterium, assembly GCA_963169575.1. Classification (GTDB taxonomy): domain Bacteria; phylum Myxococcota_A; class UBA9160; order UBA9160; family UBA4427; genus UBA4427. Next base: position 9,963 of record CAUJGH010000262.1, read on the forward strand.
CCGGGATGGTCCGAGCGCCGCGGTTGCCGATGCGCGGCTTGTTGAAGATGCCGGGCTGCATCGTCGTGAAATTGATGTGCTGCTCGCGATCATGGCAGCGCGCGTCGTTCACGCCGGTCGGGCGGAGGTCGAGATGCTGAAAGGTCTGCCCGCCCATCACCGTTGGATGCGGCGGCGGCGCCGTGAGCAGCAGCGGAGGAACGCAGGGCACGATCGGCGGGTTCTGGGGGATGTTGACGATGATCCCGTTCGACTCGTGGTATTCGCCGTACATGCCGACGATCTGGGCCCGACCGACCGTCGCCGTCGCTCCGATCAGCCCCGCCAGAACGACGGCCGTCCAGATTCCGGACATCGAGAACGCGCGCGTCATCCAGATTGGCTCGCGGAATCGGATCGGCTCCGAAATGCCGACCGAGCGCTCAGCGCCCGCACGAGTCGGGCGCCTTCGAGGAAGAGGAGCGCGGAGACCAGACGAGGAGGTCGGGTCCATCATCCAGAATCCTTCGGCTCCCGCCGACCGATGATCCGGCCGGCGGGAGCCATCGAACGACGCAGAAGCCCAGGCTAGGCGCGTCGCCGACGGGCGATCAGGACGAGCAGCCCGAATCCGCTCGCGAGCATCGCCGTCGCGCCGGGCTCCGGTGCGAACTTCAGGTTCAAGCCGAGCATCTGGAGGTTGATGACGATGCCTCCGGCCGAATCCGAGCGGATCGTGTACGAGCCGGCGACCAGACCGACGTTGCGCTGCGTTCCGCCGAGCGGCGAGACGCCGATCGTGTCGTAGCCCATGCCGGTCAGCGTGTCGCTGAAATGGCCGCCCTGAAGGGGCCGCGAGCCGACGTGCACGATCGAGACCGTACCGGTCGTCAACGCGAACAGATGCTTGACGGAGGTGGCCTTCGGCAGCAGCGCGAGCGTCCCGCCGGCCGGCAGGCCGAGCATCGTCGTGAAGGTCCCGGCCATGAACGTGTCGAAGCCGTTGATCTCGTTGCAGCCGACCGGGAGCGGCTGATTCGGGACCGTGCAGTCCGCCGCGACACGCGGATCGCCCATCGGCGTGAACGCGTTCGCCGGATTGAAGCCGGCGAAGAAGCCCTTGATCCGCCCCGCGGCCTGGAAGCCCGCCACCGTCAGATCCCAGCCGCCGGCGTTCCGATGCCGAAAGCCCGGATCGTTGTCGCCGACGGGCTGCGTCCCCGCGCCCGGCTTCAGCGCCGCCGAGAACATGCCGGTGATCGGAGGGCCGCCGAGATTGAGGCGACCGGTGCCATCGAGCAGCAGCGCCATCGTCCCGCCGAAGTCGTTCGGGCCGGAGCGGTAGCGGATCTCGATCTGTTCGTTGCCCGCGTTGGCCGTGTTGAAATGCGTCGTGTCCGCTGCGGCGCGCGCGGCAAAGGCACCGCCGGGCATGCCGTTGTTCTGGCCGTTGCCTGCCGCGTTCCAGTTGCCGGCCGAGAATCGGCGGGTCAGCGCCGGCGGCGGGATCAACTGCATGGCGGTCTTGACCGTATACGAGCCCAAGGCCGGGGCCGGGCCCGGATCCGGACCGATGCGGTTGATCCCGGGCATCGCGGCGACGAAAGCCGTGTCGAGCTGGCGTGTCACGGCGTTGAGCACGATACCGACCTGCTCGCCGAGATTCTGCTGGAAGGCGAAGGGCGGGATCGTGAACGGATCGCCGACGCCCAGGCCGGCCATCGCGGTCCGGGCGCCGTGGTTGCCGACCTGCGGATGGTTGAAGACTTCCGGCAGGGCCGTCGTGAAGTTGATGTGCTGACCGCGAGCGGGACAGCGAGCGTCGTTTACGCCCGTCGGGCGCAGATCGAGCTGCTGGAAAGTCTGCGCACCCATGACCGTCGCATGCGGGGGCGGCGCCACCAGCAGCGGCGGGGGAACGCAAGGCACGATGGGCGGATTCTGCGGAATGTTGACGATGATGCCGTTCGACTCGTGATACTCGCCGTACATCGCCACCGTCTGAGCCTGACTCGTCGTCGAAGCGATCATCGCCGCCAGCACGGCAGCGCCAAGGATCCTGGACATGAAGAGCTCCTTCTTCTTTTCGGGATGGGCGTCAGGATGAGCTCGAGGCACGATCGGCCCGGCTTCGCGTACGTTCGGACCATCCTCTCCCTGCAGGCCTGCAGTCGACATGGGTTCAGCGACCCCGAGCGCACGACGCCGGGCGCCATCCGAGACGCACCCGCCCGCCGGCCCGGGAAGGCCGACACATTTTGCACCCTACCATGATCGATTTGGGATCTGGAGATTTTCTCTGCCTGCGACCGGAAATGCGATTTTCCAACGGCGAGCGCCGTTCAGAAAACGCCACAGTCGCGGGGTCGATCGCGGTTCTTCCCACGCTACACGACCGCGCTTCATCGATGAAGCAATACAGCCCCGGGTGTCGGATCCGCGGATCGAGCCGCGAGGCTCCTCCCCCTCCGGTGTCCCGGGCGGCGAGGCGCCTCGAAGTTCGTCGAACGCGCTGTTAGGTCTGCTGACGGCGGGCGAGCTGGGCGAGCAGACCGACCAGGCCGCTGGCGAGCGCGACCGTCGCGCCCGGCTCCGGCGTGAACTCCAGGTTCAGGCCCAGCATCTGCGTGTTCAGCTGGATGCTGCCCGCGCTGTCCGACCAGATCGAATACGAGCCTGCAATGAGACCGACGTTGCGCTGCTGGCCGCCGAGCGGGGAGACGCCGATGGAGTCGTAGCCCATGCCCGTCAACGTGTCGCTGAAGTGACCGCCCTCCAGCGGCCGCGAAGCGACACGAACGATCGACACCGTACCCGTCGTGAGCGCGAACATGTGCCGCACCGACGTCGCCTTCGGCAGCAGGGCGAGCGTCCCGCCCGCCGGCAGGCCGAGCATCGTCGTGAAGGTCCCGGCCATGAAAGTGTCGAAGCCGTGGACCTCGTTGCAGCCCGCAGGAATCGGCAGGACCGGATCCGTGCAGTCCGGGGCGACGTGCGGATCGCCCATCGGCGTGAATGCGTTGGCCGGATCGAAGCCCGCGAAGAAACCCTTGCTTCGGCCCGGGTTCTGGAAGCCCGGCGCCGTCAGATCCCAACCTCCGCCGTTGAAGATCCGGAATCCGGGGTCGTTCTCGCCGAGCGGCTGCATGCCTGCGCCCGGCTTGAGCGCCGCCGAGAAGGTGAAGTGGATGTGCTGCTCGCGGTCTTGGCAGCGCGAATCGTTCACGCCGGTCGGGCGAAGGTCGAGATGCTGGAAGGATTGCGCACCCATGACCGTCGCATGGGCCGGCGGGGGCGCCAGCAGCGGCGGGGGAGCGCAGGGCACGATCGGCGGATTCTATGGGAGGTTGACGATGATCCCGTTCGATTCGTGGCATTCGCCGCACATCGCCATGCTCCGGGCGTGGCTCGCCGCGGCGGCCATTCCGATTGCCAGCCCACCGCATACGGTCCGCGAGATAACGAAGGGCCACGGTCGACGAATCGACCGTGGCCCCGCTTCGCTTCGTTCGTGCTCGACGCGCCTTGCAGCCGATTCGGCTGCCGGGCGCTCACCGTGTCAGGCCCGGCGCCGATAGGCGAGCAGGCCGAGCAGACCGAGGCCGCTGGCGAGAGCGACCGTGGCACCGGGCTCCGGCGCGAACTTGAGGTTCAGGCCGAGCATCTGCGTGTTCAGCTGGATGCCGCCCGCGCTGTCCGACCGGATCGAGTACGAACCGGCCACGAGGCCGACGTTGCGCTGGACGCCGCCGAGCGGGGAGACACCGATCGTGTCGTAGCCCATGCCCGTCAGCGTGTCGCTGAAGTGGCCGCCCTGCAGCGGTCGCGAAGCGACACGAACGATCGACACCGTGCCC
>CAUJGH010000263.1 GCA_963169575.1 Myxococcota bacterium
ATCTCCTCCTTCAACATCGCGGGGATCTCGTCGTGCAGTTCCTTGGCCTCGCGCAGCAGCGTCTCCATCTCGATCGGTTCCTCTCTCTTTTGCGCCATTTGCTCGCCTATCCGGTTTGGGTTCGGCGGTCTGCCGCCGCGCCGTTCGGGCCGCCTGCGATGCCATCGCGTTGCCGGCCATGCGCGCCACGAAGCAGGGGACGTGCCAACCGCGCGCGGGACTGCGCCGACTTGACCGGGAATTTCCCCGAGTTTCCGGTCGGATTTGCACTCTGAGGCTGCAAGCCGCCGGATTCCTTGACGAAAAACCGCGCGGTCCGGAAAGCGCGCTACGCAAGATTTTTCGGCTGGGCGGCACTTCCCGGCCGATTCGGCGCTCCCACGCGCGCGCGCCGGCACTTCCGCGCATCGTTCAGATCGCAAGCATCGTTCGGATCGGTACGCCGCTGTTCCGACGGGACCGGTCTGGCGAGCGGCTGCTAGGGTCCCGCGCCATGCGAGTCGTCGACCTCGATCGGGACATGAGCGACGTGATTCCGACCAATCTGGCGCGGGACAGCGAGTACCTCTTCGCCCGCATGACGGACGTCACGCTCGCCGCGACCCGGCCGGAGCGCGGACGTCGCGTGCTCGACGTCGGCAGCGGGGTCGGACAGGACTCGGTCGCGCTGGCGCGGACCGGCGCGAGCGTCGTCGGGGCCGAGCCCTCGGCGCGCATGATCGCGATGGCGCAGCTCTTCCAATCGGCGCCGCTGCCCGGCGAGCTCCTCGGCCCGCGCTGGGTCCGGGGCTGGGCCGACGCGCTGCCCTTCGCCGACGGGAGCTTCGACGCGGCCTTCTGCAAGGGTGCGCTCGATCATTTCGACGACCCGGAAGCCGCGATCGCCGAGATGGCGCGCGTGACCCGGGAGGCGGGGCTGGTCGTGCTCGCGATCGCGAACTTCGATTCGCTCGCCTGCCGGGTCGCACGCGCCCTCGATCGGCTGCGCGAGGACTGGCTCGCGCTCGGGCCACTCCGCGGCCGGCGCGGCTACGACACGCCGAGCGACCACTTCACGCGCTATGAGCTGGCCTTGATGCGCGAGCAGGCGGGCCGCGCCGTCGAGATCGATCGCGTGATCGGGATCTCCCTCGGCTGGGGCATGCCGGGCTGGACGGGAATGCTCGGACGGCTTCCGGCGCCCCTCGCTCGTGTCCTGCTGCAGCTGGCCGACGGCATCGCCCGGCTCGCGCCGAGCCTGGCGGACGTGGTCGTGCTCGTGGGGCGCCCGCGCGCGCGCAGCTGAGATCGTCTGCCCGCGTCGCTTTCGATCCGAACGCGCTTCACGCGTCGGACGGGAGCGCGGACCGCCTTCGCTGGGCCAGCAGATCGTGATAGGCGTCGGCGGTCGCCCGCGCGATCCGCGGCCACGAATAGGAAGCCACGACCCGCTCGCGGCCGCGACGGGCCATGCGCGCGCGCTCGTCGGCGTCCGAGAGCAGGCGGTCGATGCCGGCGGCGAGCGCCGGGGCATCGTCACGCGGCGTGAGGAGGCCGCCGCCCGTCGACTCGACGACCTCCGCGAGCGCCCCCGCGCGGGTCGCCACCACGGGTGTTCCGCAGGCCATCGCCTCGACGGCGGGCAGACCGAAGCCCTCGTACCGCGATGGAACGACGACCAGCGCGGCGCGGCGGTAGAGATCGATCAGCGCCGCGGTGTCGACGCGTCCGGTCAGCTCCACGCGCTCCTCGATCGCGACCTCGCGGGCCCATCGACGCACCTTGTTGTCGGGGCTGTCGTCGTCGACGAGCACGAGGCGGGCATGGGTGCGGAGCTGCGAGAGCGCATGGATCAGCGTCCGGATGCCCTTGTTCGGGTCCGACGAACGACCGACGCAGAGGATCTCGTCGACTCGCTTCGGGACGGCCGGATCGGGCGAGAAGAGCTCGGTATCGAGACCGTTCCGGAGGTTGCGGAGGCGCTCGGGAGCGACGCCGAAATCCTGGATGATCTGACGCCGGCCGACCTCGGAGGAGGTGAATACCGCGTCGAGTCGCCGCGCGACGAAGGACTGCATCCCGATCGGATAGAACTTCATCGTTCCGATCGCCTGGAGCAGGCTCTCGTCGCGAATGAAGGAGGCGCGGCGGTCGACCGTCAGCGGATGGTGGACGGTCGTGACGACGGGGAGCCCCATTGCGCGCAATCCGAGGAGTCCGTAGCCGAGACATTGCACGTCGTGGACGAGGTCGAACTGCCGCCCTTCGCGCAGCTCCTCGGCGATCCGCCGGAAGGCGCGGAAGCTGAAAGCGAAGAGCTCGGGCAGGAATCCGATCCGGCTGGCGACGAGCTCGTAGAAATTGAGCGGTGAGAGGACCTGGAGCGGGTTCTCGCGCGGGACGATCTGGTCGGTCTGGCCGAGCACCCATTTCGCCCAGAACTGCTGGTTCGGCAGATGAACGACGCGCGCGAAGGGCATCGGATCGGGATAGGGCGGCCCGACGAAGACGTGGACCTCGTGGCCGAGGCGGGCCATCTCGCGCGCGAGGAACCAGAGATAGATCCCCTGTCCACCGGAATTCATGTTGCCGCGATAGGCGACGAAGGCGATTCGCAGCGGGCGGGCCATTTCAGGCCGGAGTCGCCGCCGCGACCCGTTCCGGGCGGGCGGCGGACGACGAACCCGCACCGCCGCCGGCGACGCTCCGCGCGGCCTTCGCCCGGTCCGGAATGCCGCGTTCGCGCGACTGCGCCGGGTTCTTCCCGCCGGCCTTCTTCGCGGCTCGCGATCCGCGCCGCGCCCCCGGACTCTTTTCGGCGTAGAGGATCACGCTCTTCGGACAGACGAAGTTGAGCACGCGCTCGACCCGGGCCATCGCCGGGGAGACGGTCGCGCGGATCAGGAATTCTCGATAGGCGCGTACGAGCCGGCTCCGGTCCGCCGACGGAAGATGCATCACGGAGCGCAGCATCCAATAGGGCGTATGGAAGCCGTGGGCGAAGCCGCAGCCCGTCGTCGTCAGTCCCGCGGCGGCGAGCCCCTCGGCCAGATCGCGCGGACGGAAGATCCGGATATGCCCGCCCGGGCTCTCGAAGTAGTCGTCGCCGAGGCGGAGGTAGAGATGCTCGCTGGTCGCGGTCGGGATCGTGATCGCGACGCGCGCGCCGGGCTTCGCCACGCGGGCGAGCTCGCGGGCCGCGGCGCGGTAGTCGTGGACGTGCTCCATCACCTCGGAGCAGATGATCCGGTCGAAGCTGCCGTCGGCGAACGGGAGATGGAAGGCATCGCCCTGCAGCATCGTTCCGAGCTGGCCGAGCGGACGGCCCTGCTTGCGGAGCACCTTCGAGGGCATCCGCATCGCTTCGAGGTCGAGGTCGAGGCCGACGACATGGGCGCCGCGGGACTGGCTGCCGAAGCAGTGGCGTCCCTCACCGCAGCCCGCATCGAGCAGGAGATGCCCGGGCCGGACGTCAAGCCGCTCGAGATCGACCGTGAGCAGCACGGATCACCTCCTCGAAGACGTCCACGAGCTGCGCAGCGGCTTGATCCCATTGAAAGAGGCGCTCGACGCGCGCCCGCGCTGCACGGCCCATGCGCTCGGTCTCCGCCGGATCGCGCAGGCAATCCCACATCGCATCGGCCATCGCGCGCGCGTTGCGCTGGGGCACGAGGCGCCCGCTGCGGCCGTCCGTCCCGACGACCTCGGGCAGCGCGCCCGCCGCGTTCGCGATCACCGAGAGCCCGCAGGCCATCGCCTCGCTCGCGGGGAACCCGAAGCCCTCGAAGAAGGAGGGCACGAGCGCGACCTTCGCGGACGAATACTGCTCGACCAGCTCGGGAACCGTCAACATGCGGTCGACGACCCGGACGCGGCCCTCGAGCCCATACTGCTTCGTGTAGCGCGGGACGAGACCGTGTCCCGGAATGCGGCCGTCGACGATCTTGAGGGTCACGTGCTTCGGGAGCATCGAGAGGGCTTCGAACATCGTGCCGATGCCCTTCTTGCGATCCTCGGTGCGGCCGACGAAGAGCAGGTCGGCCTCCTTCGCGACGTGGGGCAGGGGTCGGAAGATCTCGGTGTCGGTCCCGTTGTAGACGACGGAGACGTTCTTCTGCGGGATCTCGAAATAACGCTCGATCGCTTCGCGAGAGGCCTCCGAGACGGTCACGATCTTCGCGAGCCGCGGCGCGACGGTCTGCTGCATCAGGAGCGGGAAATAGAGCGTTCGGCTGATGCGCTTCGCCAGCGAGCGCTCGATCGTGAAGTCCGCCTCGCGGTCGATGTGGAGCGGATGGTGGATCACCGAGACGACGGGCACGCCCATCTTCTGGATCCCGAGCAGCCCCCACGACAGGCATTGATTGTCGAACACGACGTCGAAGCGGTGCTTGCGGTGGAGCTCGGGGAAGCGGCGCATCAAGCGGAAGCCGAAGGTCTGCATCTCCGGGAAGACGCCGAAGCGCGAGACGCCGAGCTCCCAGAGCGAGAGGGGGCGCAGCAACGAGAAGGGGCGCGCGGGATCGAAGGCGGCTTCGAGCGTGCGCCCGAAGACGTTGTCGTTCTGGATCTCGTGCAGCGGGATGCCGGGGGCGAGCTCGGGCAGCGGGGGGCCGGCGAAGACGTGGACGTCGTGGCCCGCCTTGCGCCATTCCCGGGCGAGATAGGCGGCGTAGATGCCCTGTCCGCCGCAGAACATGTTGCCGCGATAGGTCAGGAGGGCGATGCGCACGGGTCAGGCGGCGTCTTCGGCCGTGGCGCCGGCGGCGCCCTTCGGGCCGGTCGCGAGGGATTCGACGCCGGTCGTCGTCTCGGCGGCATCCACGCCCTGGTCGGCCTCGACCTGGATCGTCGCGATCGTGAATCCCACCCAGGCCACGAGGCCGAGCGCGAAGAGCGTCACGATGGCGACGGGAATCGCGAGCGCCCAGTAGCTGCCCTTGAAGAGGCCGATCAGGAAGAGCAGGGCGGCCGCGCCCGCAGCGCCCGTGATGAAAAAGCCCTGGGCGCGCGTGGTCTCTTGCATGCTTGCCTCGTGGTCGCGTCGGGTCGACGGACCCCGCGCAGGCCGGGCAGTATCGTGGATTCGCCTTACCTGTCAACGACTTGCCCGAGGCGGGCGAGGATTCGGTCGAGCTTGATCCGAGTGCCGGAGAGGCGGGCGCGGGGGCACCGGGCTGCAGTAGTCTCCGCCGCCATGTGGGTCATTGGATTGATGTCGGGGACATCGGCGGACGCGATCGACGCCGCGCTGGTCGAATGGCCGGACGGCGCTGCGGCGCGCCCGTTCCGACTGATCGCCTATCGGGAGTTCCCGCATGCCCCCGCATTGCAGGGCGAGATCCATCGCCTCGCGGCGGGCGAGCTGCCGGGCGAAGCGATGCTCGCCGAGCTGGTGCGGCTCGATCGCGTGCTCGGCGATCGCTTCGCCGACGCGGCGCTCGAGCTGCTCCGGGAAGCCGGCGTCGAGCCGTCGCGGATCGCGGCGATCGGCTCGCACGGCCAGACCATCGCCCATCATCCCGAGCACGGCGGCACGCTCCAGATCGGTTGCCCTGCCCGCATCGCCGAGCGCGTCGGGCGCCCGGTCGTCGCCGATTTCCGGCGGCGGGACATGGCGATGGGCGGTGAGGGCGCCCCCCTCGCGCCGTTCTTCCATCACGCGGTCTTCAGCGATCCGGCCGAGCATCGCGGCGTTCTCAATCTCGGCGGGATCGCGAACCTGACCTGGTTGCCGGCGGGCGACGGCGGCGACCGCGTCATGGCCTTCGACGTCGGGCCGGCGAACTCGCTGACCGACGCCGTCGTCTCGCTCGAGAGCGAGGGCCGCGAGCGCTGCGACGTCGATGGCGCGCGCGCGCGGCGCGGCCGGATCGTCGACGCCTATCTCACCGAGATGCTCGCGGATCCCTATCTCGCGCGGCCGGCGCCGAAGTCGACGGGCCGCGAGCGCTATGGCCTGGCGCTCGCGCGCGAATGGCTCTCTCGCGCGCGGCGTGAAGGCGTCGCCGTCGACGATCTGCTCGCGACGCTCGTCGAGCTCTCCGCTCGTGCCGTCGCCGATGCCTGGCGCCGGATGGCGGGGGAGTCGGTGGAGCCTGGCGCGGGCCGCATCCTCGTCGGCGGCGGGGGAATGCGCAACCGCTTCGGGATCGAGCGGCTCGAGGCGGCGCTGCGGGGCGTTCCGGTCTCGTCGATGGGGGCGGCGGGCGTGCCGGCGGATGCCGCGGAGGCGATGGCGTTCTCGCTGCTCGCGCGCAACGCGCTGCTGCGGATCCCGAATCATCTCCCGCGTTGTACCGGTGTCGCCGAGGCGCGCGTGCTCGGCGCCGTGCACGGGGTCGAATGGCTCAGAGCTTGACGGCGAGTCCGTCGTCGGCGGTCTCGAACTCGATCTGACCGCGCAGCGGCACCATCGCGTCGCCGAGGTGGGTCAGGATCAGGCGGCCGCAATCGAGATCGTCGCGATGCTCGCGGAGCTCTTCGAGGCTCAGGTGGAAGTCGAGCCCCGCGCATTCGAGCGTACACTCGCAGATGAACAGACCGCTCCCCGCGACCGCGCGCGGCAGAGCGTCGAACCAGCCCGTGTCGCCCGAATAGGCGATCGACTCCCGGCCGAGCCGGACCTGATAGCCCTGGGGATGCGCCTCGAGCTGATGAGCGGTCGCGAAGGCGCGCAGGCTCGCAGGCCCCGCGTCGACGGCCTCGTCGGGGCGGATCTCACGGAAGCGGATGGGGAAGGTCCATTCCCGGTTGCCGAGCTGGTGGCCCATCGCGTTCGCGAGGCTGCGCACGCGCTGCTCGATCTCCGGCGGGCCGACGATTTCGAGCGGATGCCGTCGGCGGTCGGCGTAGAGGGCGGCGTAGAGGAAGCCGGGAATCCCGCCGAAATGATCGCCATGGAAATGAGAGACGAGGATGACGTCGATCTCGTCGCGCGCGATCGCGAGCTGGGCGAGGCCGGTGTTGGTCGTCGCACCGCAGTCGAGCAGCATGCCCCCTCGCTCGCCGCGTACGAACACCGCCGATTGTCGGCGCCCGCCGGCCCCGAACGCGTCGCTCGTCCCGATGAAGACCACCTCGCTCATGCGGCACCTCGTCGCTCGGCGGCAGCCGCGGACTCGCCGTTGCCGGGCGATCCGACGCCCTGTCCGATGCCCTGTCCGATGCAATGGAAGCCCCGGGCGCCGAAGACGCCTTCGCTGGCTTTCGTACCGACGGGGATGGACGCACCGTCCCAGACGACGCAGCGCGAGAGCTCGGCGTCATCGGGCATTTGGACCGCTCGGGCCGAAACCACGTCCTGCGCGCGGCCCGATAGCTCGACCGCGCCTTGCCAATGCGCGGCGCCGCCGCCGAGGCGCGGCAGCACGGGCGGTTGCAGATTCACGTCCAAGTACTCCTGCGGCGTTCCGACCGGCTCCCAGACGCTGTCCCGCTCGTCGACGATCTCGGCGCCGAGCGCGATGGCCTGCCGGGCGGCGCGTGGCATCAGCCAGTCGCGCAAATCCTCGAAGACCTCCCTCGCAGGCCAGTCTCGCAGGGCCTCCCGATCGAAGAACCGCACGCTGGTGAAGAGGCCACGAGCGGCTTCCGGCTCGGCGCCGTCGACGGGATGGCGACCGATCCGGCAGACGCGCCCCGCGGCATCGACCCCGATGCTGCCGAAGCTCGACTCGCGTGGATCGCTCCGCAGCACGAGCGAGACGTCCCGGCCGCTCGCGACGTGCCGTGCGGCGAGCGAACGCAGATCGAGATCGAGCAGCATGTCGCCCGCGAGCACGACGCAGGTCTCGCTCTCGCGCAGGAACTCCGCGGCGCGGCGAATCCCGCCGCCCGTGCCGAGGGGCTTTTCCTCGTCCGACCAGGCGATCTCGAGCTCCGGTGGATGATCCGATTCGACGGCGCGCCGGATGGTGTCGGGGAGATGATGGAGGTTGATCAGGACCTCGCAGACGCCCTGACTCGCGAGCAGATCGAGCAGCAGGCTAATGACGGGGCGCCCGCGGACCGGCAATGCCGGCTTGGCCCGCTCGTCCGTCAGCGGGCGCATGCGCGTTCCGAGACCGGCAGCGAGAATCATCGCGCGCACGCGGTTCTCCCTGAGACTCGCCGTCGCGCGCACGCGGCTCTCCCCTCTGCTCGTCGTCGCGCGTACGCGACTGCCCCTGCCGCTCGTCGTCGCGCGGCCATCGGGTTCCAGGTCATGACTCGAATCC
>CAUJGH010000264.1 GCA_963169575.1 Myxococcota bacterium
GCAGAGCCGGACGAGCATCCGCGTCTGCTCCCGCAGCGCCTCGCGCTCGTGGCCGTATTCGATATGTTCGAGATCGCGCAGGCCGCCGTGGATAAGCTTCGAAGAGCGGCTCGAGGTTCCCGAAGCCCAGTCGCGTTGTTCGAGGAGGGCGACCGAGAGCCCACGGCTCGCCGCGTCGAGGGCGGTCCCCGCGCCGACGACGCCTCCGCCGATCACGACGAGATCGAAGGGCGTCTGCTGCACCGCCGCGAGGTCGCTCGCGCGCTGGGCCGGATCGAGTCGTGCCGCGTCCACCTTGGGGCCCCCACCGCCGAACGCCGCTCTGCGCGCGGCGCCGCGCCGGAAAATAGCGGCTCAGACCTCGAGTGCGGACTGGCTCGCCTCGACACCCCGGCGGATCACGCCCTCGAGCCCCGCATCGAGGCGATCGAAGGCGACGCCCATGCCGCGGGGCAGGCGCTTCTCGTCCTCGCTCGCGGAGCCGTTGGTATAGACGATGCGGCCGCGGAGCACGAAGCGCGGCACGCTGGACGAGGGCAGCTCGAGGTCGATCGCCGCCCCGACGACGAAGGGACGCGGGGTCACGAAATAGCCTCCGGCCGAGGAGAGCGTGTAGCAGCGGACGAGCTTCTCGCGGCCGGCCGCGAAGGCCCGTGTTCGCCATTCCATCGGCGCGCGCAGCTCGCCGCGCGGCGCTCGGCACGCGGCGGGGGCGAGCGCGCGGTTGATCTGGAAGCGCAGGGCGTGGCGGCCGAAGCGGCCGAAGAGGGCGAGCTCGGCGCCGGCTTCGCGCAGGGCGGCGCGCCGCTCGGGGCCGGGGGCGCGGCCGAAGACGATGGGCACGAGTCGCGCGGATCCCGAGCGGACGCGGACCTCGGCGAGCCGCTCTTCGAAGGTGTCGGGGACGATCTCGCTCTCGGGAATCAGGAGGACCTGCGGCGCGCTGCGGTGGACCTCGCTCGAACGCGCGGCCTCCGAGAGGCTCGCGGCGAGGGTGATCTTCATGGGGAGGCCGACGAGCTCCTGGGCGAGCGCGCGGCGGAAGTCGGAATCCTCGCCGATCACGAGCGCCGCGCTGCGGGCCGGAAGGTTTCGGATCGTCGGACTCGCCGCGTGCATCGCTCTTCCTTCTGCTCGATCGGGCCCGATGGCCTGCGCCGCTCGGTCGGGCCCGATGGCCTGTGCCGACGGGCGACGTCGGGTTCGCGCCTTCGTCTGCCGCGGCATCGGCGCCCCCGACGGGCGTCTTGAGGCGGTATGCTCCGGCGCCCGTGACCGAACCGACTTCCCGATCGACGCATCCGGGCGACGAGTCCGTGACCCAGCGCATCCGCGCGCTCGCGATCGAGCTCGCCGTCGACCAGCCGGAGTCCCTGCTCTGCGCAGCCAGCGCGCAGGCGATCGGCATCGAGCCCGGCCTCGTTCGCGGCCTCCGGATCGCGCGCCGCGCCCTCGACGCGCGCCGGCGCGGCGCTCGCCATGCGCTCCGCTTCGTCTACCACGTCGATCTCGATCTGCCGGCCGACCTGCGCTCGCCGGCCCTGGACCGCGCGCTGCGGGCGGGCCGGGCGCGCCGCGTCGATCCGCCGGCGCGCTTCGAGCTCCCTGCTCGCGATCCCGCCCGGTCGCCCCGTCGCGTCGCGGTCGTCGGGAGCGGGCCGGCAGGGCTCTACGCTGCCTGGTGTCTGGCGGCGAACGGCGTCGGCGTCGACCTGATCGAACGCGGTCCTGCGCTGCGCGAACGCAGCCACGCCGTCGCCCGCTTCACGCGCACCCGCGACCTCGATCCCGAGGCGAACCTGCTCTTCGGCGAAGGCGGCGCCGGCACCTACTCCGACGGCAAGCTCTACACCCGGACCCAGCACGCCCTCGAAGCGCCGATCCTCGAGACCCTCGTCGCCGCCGGCGCGCCCGAGGCGATCCGCTTCGACGCCCGCGCCCACGTCGGCACCGATCGCCTCCACCGCATCTTGCCCCTCCTGCGCGCGCGTCTCGAGGCAATGGGCGTCTGCTTCCATTTCAGGACGCGCCTGCTCGGGTTCGTGACGGCGCCCTCGGCGTCTTCGGCGCCCCGTGTCCGCGCCCTGCGGACCGCGCAGGGCGAGATCCCCTGCGACGCCGTCGTCCTCGCCCTTGGCCACAGCGCCCGGGACACGATCGAAGCGCTCGCCCGCGAAGGCCTCCCCGTCGAAGCGAAGCCGTTCCAGATCGGCCTGCGCATCGAGCATCCCCAGGCCCTCGTCGACGCCGGTCGCTACGGCGAGGCGCGCGATCCCGAGCGCCTCGGCCATGCCTACTATGCGCTCGTCGCGAAGCCGACGGGCGATGCGCTCGGGGTCCACAGCTTCTGCATGTGTCCCGGCGGCCAGGTCGTCGCCGCGGTCGCCCAGCCCGGCCTGCTCTGCACCAACGGCATGAGCAACTCGCGCCATTCTTCGCCCTTCGCCAACTCGGGGCTCGTCGTGACCCTCGGGCCGCGCGAATGGGGCGGCGACGTCTTCGGCGGCTGGCGCGTCCAGGAAGCCCTCGAGAGCGCCTTCTTCACGGCAGCCGGCGGCGACTATCGCCTGCCCGCCCAGCGCGTCCCGGATTTCATCGCGGGCCGCGAGAGCCGAACGCTGCCGCGCAGCAGCTGCAAGCTCGGGACGTCCTCCGTCCGGATCGACGCGCTGCTGCCTCCCGAGATGACGCGCTCGCTGGCCGCCGCGATCCGGCGCTTCGATCGCGAGATCCCGGGCTATGCGGGCGAAGAGGGCCTGCTCGTCGGCATCGAATCGCGCAGCAGCGGTCCGCTGCGCATGTCGCGCGATCCGGTCGCGCGTCATTCGACGGGCTTCGAGAACGTCTTTCCCGTCGGCGAGGGCGCGGGCCATGCGGGCGGCATCATGAGCGCCGCGATCGACGGGGCCCGCAGCGCCTGGGCGCTGCTCGGACATCGCGAATAGCGTTCGCCGCGACTGCCGCGACTGCCGCGTTCGATGCGCTTGCGCGAGATCGCGAGCGCGTGTCGGCGCCGTTGGTTCCCGCCCCATGGCCCCGGCTCTCCGCGCATCTCCCGGACTCCCCGCGCATCACCTCCGCGATCCCCGATCCAATCGTGTGATTCGCATTTCTCCAGATTCTCTCCGATCTGCGCCGGAGGCGTGGGGCACTGCGATCGAGATGCTAGTCATACGCCTGCTCATCCGACTTCGCCCCGTTCGGTCCCGCCGTCTGGAGTGTGTCGATGCCGGTCGAGCGTGCTGGATCTTTGCGGCGGAGGGCGGGGGCGGCGGTCGATGCGCGGATGGCGCTCTGCAGGGCGGCCTTCGTCGCGGGCCTCATCGCGGTCTCCATGGTGTTCTTCGGTGGGCCCTTGCCCGTCGCCCTTGCGATGGAGGGTCCGGGCGGCGGCGAGAGCAACCCCTTCGCGGCCTTCCAGGGGGATGCGTCGACCTCGCTCTTCACGGGCGCGGCGGCGGTGACGGTTCCGATCCGGCTGCCGCCGGGGCGCAAGCAGGCGACGCCCGAGCTCGCGCTGCGTTATTCGAGCCATGCGGGGCTCTCGTTCGTCGGGCTCGGTTGGTCGCTGCCCCTCGGCATTCTCGCGCGCGTGACCGAGCGCGGGACGCCTTCCTGTCTCGGGCCGGATCCGGAGGAATTCCGGCTGACGCTCTCGGCCTCGTCGAACGATCTCGTACGGGCGGGCGAGGATCGCTTCCTGCTCGAACTCGACGAGGGGTACGCCGAGGCGATCCCCGACCGCGCCGCGAATACATGGACCGTCCGGACCCGGGAGGGCATGACCTATACCTTCGGTGCCGACGCCGAGGCCCGGGTCTTCGCCGGCGCGGACCGCTTCCACGATTCCGCCGGCTGCGCGTTCACGACCGCCTGGCACGTCACCCGCCTCGAGGATCCGAACGGCAACGCGATCGAGCTCGCCTGGGCGAAGTCGGGCAACTCGCCCGTTCCGACCGAGCTGCTCTATGGCGGCAATCCCGACGCGGGCATCCCGCATCCGTTCCGGGTCCGCTTCGAGAGCGAGGACCTCGCGGCGCTCGGCCGCCCGATCCTGCGGCGGCTCGCGTCGGGAGTCGACCAGACGCTCGAGCGCCGACTGCGCAGCATCGTCGTCGAAGCCCGCGAGAGCGCCGGCGGCGAGTTCGAAGAAATCCATCGCTACACGCTCGAATTCGACGATGGCCTCGACACCGCCGACTTCCTGCTCGCCGCCGTCGAGGCGACGGATCTCCCGCGGCGGACCTTTCATTATTCGACGCCGCATCCGGTCGTCGTCGACGACTTCTCCGAGCCCGTTCCGGATGCGGATTCCCTCGGCATCAGCCGCGACTTCGGCTCGACCCTCGCGCTGATGGAGCTGAACGGCGACGGATTGCTCGACCGGCTCTGCGTGAGCGGGACGGGCCGCTGGCACGCCGCGTACGGCGAGCCCGGGTCCGTCCAGTTCTCGGGCTATACGTCGTGCTCGGGCGTCGGGAACTGGCACGTTCCGAGCATCCCCGGGCTCGATCTCAACCGCATCTCGAAGGTGGTCGACGGCCGCGACGTCTACCTCACGCTCGATCTCGACGGCGATGGCCTGCTCGATCTGGTCCACCGGCCGGATGCATCCGCCGCGATCCACGTCTACCGCGGGGAATGCGCGAGCGCCCGCGTCTGCGGCTTCTCGGATCAATACGCGGTCTGGAACAATCCGCATACCAGTTCGGACCGCTCGCTTCGCAGGACCTCGGCCGGGAACCGGGGCCGCCAGACGCTCCGCGACCTCGTCGACCTGACCGGCGACGGGCGGCCCGATCTCGTGCATGCGCGCGCGAATGGCAACTGGGACGTCTACCGCAACCTCGGAGCGGGATTCGAGACGACACCGCTCGTCCTGTCCGCGATGGACGACCTGATCGCCTACTCGCCGAACAACGGCGAGAGCGCGGCGGCCGAGCGCCAACTGATCGACGTCAACGACGACGGCCTCGTCGATTGGGTCCGCGGTGCCGAGCATCGCAGTCCGCTCGAGAACAACGCGCGCATGCCCGAGCTCTATTTCGGCGTCGGACCGGCGGGCGAGTTGACGGGCCCCTTCGCGTTCGGCAGCAACGTCTATCTCTGCCCGACCTCTGCGTCGAGCGCCTGGGCGCCTCTCTGTATGGGCGCGAACGCGCTTCCGCCCGGCTGGGCGATCGTCGGGGCAGCGACGGTCCGGCTGAATACGGGCTCCGGCTTCTCCGCGCCGATCCCGACGCCCGCGCCTTTCTGGGACGATGCGCACGAGACCTCGAATCGCCTGCGCGCGTCCTGGACCGCCTCGAGCTCGCGCGAGACACGGACCTATCGCGACTTTGCCGACGTCAACGGCGATGGCCGGGTCGACTGGGTCAGTACGGGCCGGCCCTGGGAGGGAGGCGACGACTGGTACGTCCTCTACAACCAGGGCGATGGCCGCTTCGGCGGCGGACTCGAAGTCCTCGAACCGGCGTCGGCGACGATCGATGGCGCGCATCTCGGCCGCGTCCGGCCGCTGAACAAGATCGCGGACGTCGACGACTATCTCGGCCGCAGCTTCCAACATGCCCAGCCCGACGACCGCAGCGACCGGCAGATGATGATGCTCGACGTCGACGGCGACGGACTCGCCGAACACGTCCGCTCCTTCGGTCTCGCTGGGGGCGATCGCTGGGCCCTGCGCCGCTTCCGCTTCGAAGACGCCGACGGCCTCCAGACGCGGCCGCTGCTGCTCACTCGCGTCGAAGACGGCGTCGGCGGCGTGACGCACTACCGCCACGCCCCCAGCACCCGCTTCGTCCCGCCGCCCGAGCTCGCGCCGCGCCTTCCCTTCGTGACCTGGCTCGTGACGGGCATTCGGCGCACGGACGGGCTCTGCGATCTCGCGCCGAACGATTGGTTCAGCCTCGCCGGCAATCCGTGTCTTGCGGCCGGTCACGAGATCGTCCAGCGCTTCGAATACGCCGACGGGCTCTACGACGGGCTCGCCCGGGAGTTCCGCGGCTTCGGCTGCACACGCGTCTTCGAGGGCCCGGCCGAGACGGGCAGTCTGCGCGAGATCGTCTTCGAGCAGTCGCCTGCGCTGCGCGGGAAGGTCGCCTCCGAGTCGCTCTTCGCCGGGGGCACCGATCTGCTCTCGCGTTCGAGCTACGACTGGCGAACCGTCTCGGACGGCGTGCGGACCCAGGTCTATCTCCAGGAGCAGCGGATCGAGGAGCACGCCCTCTACGCCGACTTCGGCGATGGCGCGAGCCAATGCGTGGTCCACCGCAACTCGATCTTCCGCCCGAGCGGCGAGGCCGATCCGCAGACGCGCATCCAGACGACCTGTTCGATGGCCTGCGCCGGCGCCGGCGAGTCCGACGCGCTCTGCGATCCGGAGCCGCCCGGCAAGAAGCAGATCGAAACGACCTGGGCCGAGCCCGTCGCCGGCGCCGCGCGGCCCGTCTGGGATCGGCCCGCCACGATCCTGACGCGTCACGTCGATGCGGCGGGGACGCTGCAGACGACGGCGGAGGTCCATGACGTCTACGATGGGCTCGCCCATGGCGTCGTCGATCGCGGCCGCCTCACGACCGAAGCCGCGCGCATCGAGAGCGGAGCCGAAGCGTTCGCGCTCAAGCTCTTCGGCTACGACGGCGGCGCGCCGGTCGGGCCGGGCAACATCACGTCGATCCTCGTCCCCGTCTCGGGCGAGGCGCGTGTCCCGACCCGCATCGAGTTCGACGCGGAGTTCGCGCTGCATCCGGTGCGCGAGATCGCCGCGGTCTCGAATGCCGGCGCATCGGCGGAGCGGCGGATCGAGAGTCGCTTCGACCTCCGGCATGGGCTTCGGACGGAGTCGGTCGGCCTGCACGGGCGTGGCGCGGGCGACGTCGCCGGCTCGGTCTACGACGGGCTCGGGCGGCCGGTCTGCGAGTACGCCCCGGGCACGGCCTGCGGTGCGACGTCGGGGTTCGGCGGCTCGGTCGAATACCGTTATGTCTTCGGCGAGCCCGGCGCGAGCGATCCGGTCGCGCGTCTCTCGACCGTGGAAATCCGCCGCCGGGAGCCGAATGCGCCGCAGGGCTTCGTCGTGACGCGCAGCCATTGGGATGCGCTCGGCCGCGAGCGGATCGCGACGCAGCAGCAGAACGCGGCAGCCTCGGCCGCCCCCGGCAGCCGCGCTGCTCTGCAGGACGTCGTGCTGCGGCACGTCGAATACGGCCCGAACGGCAAGCCGGCCCGCGCCTTCGAGCCCTATCCGGCTCCTCCGGGAGGTCTCGCCCTCGATCCGCCCGGCGGCGTCGCGGCGATCGAGACGAGCTACGTCCTGAACGGCAACGCCGCGGGCCTGCTCGATCCCGCCGGCCGGATCTTCGAGACGACGCGCTTCGACGGCAGCCGCTCGCGCACCTACTACCTCGGACGCACGCTGCGCCGGATCGATCCGGACGCCGGACCTTCGGGCGGCAGCCAGACGGTCGAGCAGCTCGACGAGCACGGCCGCGTCGTCCTGCGCCGTTCGCTGCAGGGCGCTTCCATCGAGCTCGCGCGCTGGAACGCCCGGTACGACGGGCGCGACGCGATCGTGGCGGAATGGTTCGGCGACTCGGAGGCGACGCGCATCGAGCGCGCCTACGACCTGCTCGGCCGCGCCGTCGCGACCGACGATCCCGACGCG
>CAUJGH010000265.1 GCA_963169575.1 Myxococcota bacterium
CTTGTTCTTGATGATCTTCTGTTGTGTACTCGTCATGGGGTTACCCTTTTGGAGAACAGGTCTCCGGTTGTGTTGGTGCACAACCAGGGTAACCCCGCTTGATTTTCATCAAGGGTGTCAGATCAAGTCGGAACTACTGCAAATGAGTACCGCGCTGATATTGCCATGCTTTCGTTCGATCGCGCCTTCCGATCGATTCGCAAGAAAAGGGAGCAGATTTCTCCGGTGCTCCGCCTTGCTGTAGTCGCGACCGCTCAACTCCGCGGACAACATGTCTAGGTAGTCCGCGACGATCGCCTCGACTTCCTGTCTAGACCAATTGGCTGCCAGGTTGATTCTCCCATCGAAGTTCGTAGTTGGTGCGAGTGCTAACGCTATTCCAGATTTATTCGCGAGTTTAGGTTCGGGAATCGGCAGATTAGTCGCCGGCTTCAAGCTCCCGCCGTCGCAAGCCCGATCACCCGATCCGCCGCCGCGTCCGCCCACCCATGAAGCGTCTCGGCATCCGTCCCCCCAATCGGATGCGGCAAAACCAACAACCTCGTCTCCTTCAACCCGAACTGCTCGCTCAACGTCTCCGCAATCGGCCGAAACCGCGTCGTCGTGACGACCACCGCCGGAACCCCCGCCTTCTCGAGCGCGATCGCATCGACCACCGAGTACGCCGTACAGCTCCCACAATCCGCCGCCCCGGTAATGACGAGATCCGCCTCCTTCAAAACCCGCTCGAAAATATCCGGCGCACACGGCTCCGCCGCGTTCGCCGATTCCCCCCGCGGCCCCTTCTTCGTCACGAGCGTGACCTTCGCCCCGACGCGCGCCGCGAGCGTCTCCGCAACGCGCGTCATGACGACCCCCGCGTTCGGCTTGCCGTTGTCGAGCACGGCGATGCGCAGACCCGCGAGCGATTTCGGCGAGGGCGCGAGCCGAGCGGGCTCGGGGCCGGGAATGCTGTCGGGGCGGTAGATCGCGGTGGCCATGCTTTCCTCCTGGAAGGCCTTCGCCTTCACGCTTCTTCGATTCGCATACTTCGACTCGCGCGGTACGCGGCCCGGCGCTCGCCGCGCGCCCCGGCCGCCTAGCCCTCGACCGGAACCGTCGCGCTCTTCGTCATGCCCCAGCTCGGCATCACCAGGCTGTGCTTCCCCGGCCCGCCCGCGACGAAGACGCGGATGTGGTCGGGATGCGCCGTCATCGGGAGCATGTCCTCGTCCCGCGCGGCCTTCATCCACTGCGCCCAGGCGAGCTCCTCGAAATGCCGCCGGAAGACGCCGGCCTGGATCCGCGCTCGCTCATATAAATAGGAGGAGATGTCGCTGCGGGTCATTCCCCTCACGGCGAGGCTCTGGGCGTGTTCGGGGCCGAGGGCGATGAAGAACTCGCCCTGGCTGATCGGGGCGTTGTTCATGCCGAGGGTCGTCATCGAGGAGGCGATCTTGTCCAGAATCAGGGCGGGGTCGCCGTCGGCTTCGGCGTCGTGGACGTTATGCGGGCCTTCGCCGCAGTGGACCGTGACGGCGGAGGGCGCGTCGACGCCGCGGCTCGCGGCATAACCTTCCCAGGGACATTCGGCGAGGTTCTCGGCGGCGCAGAAGGTGTATTTCGCGGGCTGGCCGTGGGTCGCGGCGTCGCCGAAGCCGGGGCGGGCGCCGGCGACGTGGAGCAGGATCAGGCGGACGGCGCGGCCGACGGTCGCGTTCGCGCGGTTGCCGGGGCCGAAGGCGCCGACGCCGGCGTTGAAGCCGGCGCGGGCGACGATCTCGCCATGGACGATGACCATCGGCGCGACGAGATGCGTCGTCGCGTTGACCCCGCGCAGATTGACCTCGGGGCGGGCGAGGGCGCGAATCGCGGAGAGCACGACGGGGAAGACGACGGGCGGGCAGCCGGCGAGCACGCAGTTGATCGCGACGACGCGCCGCGTCACGACGCCGGCGCGCGGGAGCAGCGTCGTCAAAACCGCGTCGGGATCGCCGCTCGCATATTCGAGCATCGCATCGACGCGCTCGCGGGTCGGGGGGACGAGGGGCAGGCCGTCGCCCCAGGCGTTCTTCTCGAAGAGCGCGTACATCGCCTCGGGCGAGAGGTCTTCGAGGTCGAGGGTTTCGGGCTCGTAGCGCTCCATCGGATCTCCCCGTTCGGGCGGCGGGACGCGTCCGATCTCGAGGCGCTCGAGACGCAGGCGGCTTCCGACCCGCGAAGAGACTACATCGGGCCTTTCCGGCGAGCATCGGCGCCGCGGGCGACCCGCAGCAAAGCGGCAGCGGCGCTTTGGAAGGCGTGCAGCCGCCCGATGGGGGCGATCCATCCGGGTTGCCCGATGGGCTCGAGTCGCTAGGTTGGAGCGGATCTGGTTCGAGGCCAGTCCTGTTTCTGTGTCGGAGGGGGTCGCCCGCTCGGCGCAATCGAGGGGCTGGGGTCGATCGTCGCCGCTTCTCCCGCGAAGGACCCCGCCATGCCGCTCGCCCCGACCTGCCGGGATGCGATCCCGCATCGCTCCGTTCGCCGCTCGTTGCTCCGCGCTCTGGCTGGATCGATGACCCTCTGGATGTTCGCCTTCGCGTCGGCATCGATCCCGATGGCGGCCCGCGAGGCCGCGGCCGGGAATCGACCGGAGTGCAATTCGAACTGCGGCGGGCTCGCGCAGAACGCCTGCTCGGTCTTCGACTGCGTGCCGTCCTGCGACAAATTCCTCTTCGAGAATGTCGAGAGCTGCGGATTCCTGTGCACGCAGTCCATCTGCCGGGATTCCGGCTGCGGCGACACGAACGAGCGCGCCTGCGTGCCCTTCGTCGATCACGGCTGGGCGGATGTCTGCAAGCCCGGTAACTACAACGCGGGCGGTACCTGCCGCGCCCTCGATGGCGACGGCTTCCCGACGGTCTGCGGCGATCAGGACGAACGCGCCTGCACCCTCGTCGAGCACATCCCCTCCTGCAAGAGTGGGCTCATCGAGGTCGTGAATACGTCGGGGTCCTTCTGCCGCCTGATCGACGGCGCGGGCTACCCCACGCACTGCGGCGATACCGGCGAGCCGCCCTGCCAGATCACGGAACACATCCCCTCCTGCAAGGGCGACGACTTCGAGTTCGGCGGTCTCTGCACGGATCCCGACGCCGACGGCTATCCCGCCTTCTGCGGCGGCCTGAACGAGACGCCCTGCGATCTCGGGCTGCAGGCGCAGCTCGGCATTACGTCCTGCAAGCCGCGCCTGGAGGAGGACTTCCCGCTCGGGATCTGCATCGATGCCTGCGGCGGCAATGGGCTGCCGGGCTGCGCGATCGGCGGGTGTGATTCGGGCTATTCGCTCCAGCCCGCCGACATGATCGACAACTTCATGGTCTGCGGGAAGGCGCCCGTCGCCTGGGGCGAGAGCGATGCCGACGAGTCGGCGCCCGGCGGGCCGCGGGTCGTCTTCTTCATCCACGGTCGCGGCAACGACCTGACGACCGCGAGCTACGACGCCGACGAGGAGCTGCTGGGCGCGCTCGCCTTCGACTCGCCCAACATCGCGGCGGTCTACGGCGTCGACTGGAACAACCAGGCGACGGGTGCGCTCGGCCCGCGCCGCCGCGTCGAGATCCGGCAGCTCGTCCTGCAGGGGAGCACGCCGGTCTGGCAGCTCGTCCGGCGCTACGGGCGGCGGACCTTCAACTCGACCGACTTCCAGATCTCGGACGTCTCCCAGGCGATCGCCCAGGCGATCGACGATCTCGCCATCACGACGCCGATCACGATCCTGACGCATAGCTACGGTGGCGTGATTGCGCGCGATCTCGTCTACCGCCATTACGACGATCTGCGCGCGGGAAACCACCGGATCGTCGAGGTCGTGACGATCAAGGGCCCCCATCGCGGCGGCCTGATCGGAACGCCGGACCTCGTCTCGACGGGCTCGGCGCCGATGACGGGCCTCGAGCTCCAGACGGATTTCGCCTGCGCGACGGGGCGCGTCGCGGGGCTCGCCGGATTCGGCAGCGGTCAGGACGGATGCCTGCTCGGCCTGTGGGTCGACTGGGCCCTCGGCAAGCTGCCCTTCGCGATCGACGATACGCGCTATCCGCAGATCCGCTGGATCGCCGTCGCCGGCGGCGGTCATCGCATCGACGCGGCGGCGATCGATCTGGTGCTGAACGCAGAAGTCGCGGGCGTTCCGGTCCCGCTCGACTCGCGCTTCGAGCAGCTGCTCGAGGACGAGCGGAACGTCGCCCATGAACCCTTCCTCGACTCCGATGCCACCGTCGCGACGCGCAGCGCCTTCGGCCTCGCCGTCGACGCCTGCTACCCCTACGTCCAGGCCTTCGCGCCCGGCAGCAGCAGCCTCGACGCGACGATCGTCTTCGACACGCAGGTCTGGACGATCGGCGAACAGACGCGCGAGGCGCTGAGCGCAACCTGTTACCACGCCGCGGCGCCGACCGGGCCGCTGCCCGGTCCGCGCGCCGCCTCGAACCACGACCTGTCGAGCGATGACGGCGAGCGCGCGTTCGTCGTCGCGGTCCTGACCGAACCGCTTCCGGAGCCGGGGATCGGCCTCGGTGCGCTCGGCGGCGCGCTGATGCTAGTCAGGCTCGCGCAGCGTCGGCGGCGCTGATCGATCGGCCGGGCAGCCGCCCCGCTGCATCGGCCGACGGCGCGCTTCGGTCCGAATGCCTGCGGCGGCAACGCGGCGCAGGCGGCGCAGCAATCGCCCGCGAGCCAGATCGCCTATCCCTTCGCCGCCCACGGCGACGGTGCGACGGGCGCCTTCAGCGTCCTCTCGACCGGCACGCAGTCCTGGGACTACAACCAGACCGGCTTCGCCCATGTCGGTCTGCTGCCCGACTTCGTCGAGGATCTGAAGCAGGCCGGCCTCTCGGATCGTCGGCTCGATCCGCTCTTCCGCTCGGCGGAGGCGTACGTCGCGATGTGGGAGCGGATCGACCGCGGGCCGGAATGCGGCGACGGGATCGACAACGACGGCGATGGGCTCGTCGACATCGGTGATTCCGGCTGCACGGGGCCGCTCGACGTCTCCGAGCGCAGCGCCGAGATCGTCTGCGACGACGGAACCGACAACGACGACGACGGGCTGCTCGATGCGGCAGATCCGGAATGTGCCGATCCGATGACCGGGGCGGAGACGACGGTGCCCGAGCCGGGCCTCGGACTCGGCTTGGGGGCCGGGATCGCGCTCCTCCTGGCGAGCGCGAGGGCTGATCGAAGGGGTGTCCGGCGACGGGTGCGCGCAACGCGTTGATCAGGGAGGCTCGGAGACCTCTCGAGCGAAGGTCTCTTCGCTTCCGCCGCGCCGGCCGGAGCGTTATCCTGCCGCAATCGTGCGATCCAGAGACACGCATCCCGAAGCCCATGCTGCTCAGCTCGAAGCCTATCGTGCGATGAGTCCTGGCCGTCGCTTGCGGATTGCGCTCGAGATGTCGGAGCGTGCAAGAGAGCTCGCGATCGCCGGAGAGCTCGCGCGAGAGCCTGAGCTCGGCCGCGAGGCGGCGCGTATGCGCGTCCTCCGCAGGATTCTCGGCGATCTGCTCTTCGAAGAGGCATACGTGAAGCGCGGGCGAGCGTGAGCGCCGATCCGCTCGCCTGGATCGTCGGGGAGCTCGAGCGCCGCGGGATCGCGTACATGCTGGCGGGCTCGATCGCGAGCAGCTTCCACGGGTCGCCGCGCACGACCCACGACATCGACGTCGTCATCTCGCCGAACCGGGCCGATCTCGATGCGTTCGTTCGAGGCCTCGATCCGGAGCGCCAGTACGTCAGCGAGATCGCGGTCGACGAGGCGTGGCACCGGCGCGGAATGTTCAACGTCGTCGACTACGCATCGGGCTGGAAGATCGATCTGATTCTCTGCAAGGAGCGCGCGTTCAGTCGCATGGAGTTCGATCGGCGGATTCGCGTGGATCTGGCGGGGCTCGGTGTCTGGATGGCGACGGCCGAGGATACGATCATCGCGAAGCTCGAACGGGCCAGGACGGGCGAATCGGATCGACAGCTTCGAGACGTCGAGGGCATTCTGGAGGCAGCGGCAGATCGACTGGACCGCTGCCATATCGCTCGCTGGGTCGGCGAGCTCGGACTGGATGCGCTCTGGAATCGGGTCAGTCAGCGCGAAATCGGATGACGTGGACTCGGGACCCGATTCGGATCGGCCCCGCTTGAAAAGGGAGGCTGTGGCTCGATGGCTTCTGGAATCCTGAAGCTCTTCGGCGCCGCCGCGCTCGTCGCCCTGCTCGCGCTCCTCGCCGGGATCGCCTGGCTCGGCCTCCGCGACGCGACCTACGTCCAGCGCGACGACGAGAATGCGCTCGCCCGCAAACGCGCCGAGCTCGCCTGGATGCGCGAGCAAGCAGAGGCGAGCTCGCCCTCCGCCCGCCGACCCAACATCGTCCTCATCCTCTTCGACGATCTCGGTTACGGCGACCTCGGCGCCTACGGCAGCGCCGCGCTCGAAACCCCGCGGATCGATCGCCTGGCGCAGGAAGGCGCGCTCTTCGAGACCTACTATGCGCCGGCTTCCTACTGCACCCCCTCGCGCGCAGGCTTCCTGACCGGCCGCTGGCCGATCCGAACGACCCTGACCCAGGTCGTCTTCCCCCGCGGCCACCCGATCGATCACGTCCAGCGCATGGCCGGCCAGCCGGTCCGCCTCCCCGCCGACGAGATCCTGCTCCCCGAAGCGCTGCGTGCCGCGGGCTATGCGACCGGCATGGTCGGGAAATGGCATCTCGGCGACGAGTCGCCCTCGTTGCCGAACGATCTCGGATTCGACGACTACTTCGGTGTCCTGCATAGCAACGACATGGCGCCGCTCCCGCTCTATCGCAACCGCGAGGTCGCCGATCCGCATCCCATCGACCAGCGCTTCCTGACGCCCCGCTATACCGACGAGGCGATCGCCTGGATCGAGCGCCATGCCGAGGCGCCCTTCTTCCTGCATTTCGCGCACAACTTCCCCCACCTCCCCTTGCACGCGACGCCCGGGCAGGCCGGCCGGAGCGATGCGGGCGTCTACGGCGACGTCGTGGCGGATCTCGACGCGAGCGTCGGGCGGATCGTCGATGCGCTCGAGCGGCTCGGGATCGAAGACGAGACGCTGTTGATCATCACGAGCGACAACGGGCCCTGGTTCCAGGGCAGCGCGGGACGCGTGCGCGGGCGCAAGAACGAGGTCTTCGAGGGCGGGATGCGTGTGCCGTTCATTGCTTCATGGCCCGGCCGGATCGGGCCGCGCCGCGTCGTCGATCCCGCCGCAGGCATCGACGTCCTGCCGACCGTGCTCGCCCTCGCCGGCGTCCCGCTTCCTCGCGATCGCGCGATCGACGGCATCGACCTCGCGCCCGTGCTCTTCGACGAGCCGGGCGAGGCGCAGCTTCCGGAGCGTCCGATCTACTTCTTCAGCGACGATGCGCTCGAGGCCGTTCGGCTCGGAAGCTGGAAATTGCATGGGCGGCACGGCGTGTTCGGCGGTGCGCCCTGGCACTTCTCGATCGCGCCGCTCTATCCGCAGGGGCCCTGGCTCTTCGATCTCGCGCGCGATCCGGACGAGTCGTACGACGTCAAGGAGCGCCATCCCGCCGAGTTCGAGCGACTCGACGCGGCGAGGTCCGCCTTCGAACGGGAGCTGGCGGAGCAGCCGCGGGGATGGCGGTCTTGAGCGAGGCTTCCCGCTGGCCGCCCGTCCGCCAATGAACGACGATCGGGGGCCCGCGCGAGGAGGATTCCGAAGATGGCGACTGACGCCGAGACCCGATGGGCCCAGACCCGCCCGCCCGAAGCCCGCTTGATGGACGGCCAGCTCTGGGACGATTTCTGCGACCGCCTGAAGGCCGTCGGCCGCCAGGTCACGCGCCCCGAGATCCCCGCCGATCCATTCACCCGCGCCGAGGGCTACCGCTACCTGACGCGCGTGCTGCGCTCGGCCTTCGACATCTTCACCGAACACGCCGATCCGCTCTTTCCCGTCCTCTACCGCCCCTGCGACGAGATGGTGAAATACGGCGGCGACGACCCCGACAAATACCTCCAGAAATGCGTGCTCTCCGGCGCCTACGACTATCGCATCCGGGGAACGCGTGGGACGATCCAGGCCGTCAGCTTCCTGACCCAGGGCAGCAACTTCGGGCAGGGCGGGACGATGCTCCCGACCGGCTTCCTCGATACCGACTCGCTGAAGGTCGAGCCGGACGGCTCGTTCGAGATCCTCGTGAGCACGAAGGAGCAGCCGGGCAACTGGCTCCCGATGACGGCCGAGACCCAGGCGCTGCTGATCCGCCAGACCTTCGGCGACCGCTCGAAGGAGAAGATCGCGGAGCTCAGAATCGAATGTCTGCACGATCGCCGGACGCCCGATCCGCTCGATCCCGCGAAGTTCGTGGCGGGGCTCGACTCGGCGGCAGGATTCCTCGACGGGACGGTGAAGCTGTTCTGCGACTGGGCCGAGCGCTATCAGGCGCATCCGAACGCGCTGCCGCAGGAAGATCCCGAGATCTGCCGGCGCGTCGGCGGCGATCCGGCGATCGCCTATTTCAACTCGTATTGGGCGCTCGCGCCGGACGAGGCGCTCGTCGTCGAGCTCTCGCACGTCCCCGAATGCCGCGCTTTCAGCCTCCAGGTCTGCAACTACTGGATGGAATCCCTCGACTACCGCTACCACCGCACGAACGTCAACAAATCGACCGCCGTCCTCGAGCCCGACGGGCGCGTTCGGATCGTCGTGGCAGCCGAAGATCCCGGCCATCCGAACTGGATCACGACCGCGGGCCACGCGAACGGCACGCTCCTCTTCCGGCTGACGGGCGCGCAGGAGATCGTCCAGCCGACGACGCGGGTCGTGAAGAAGAGCGAGCTGAAGCAGATGCTCCGCAGCGGGTCCGCGAGCGCCGGGGCGGAGGGCCGCGCATGAAGATCGGCCTCTCGATTCCGTCGACGGTCGCCGAGGCGAACCGTGATCTGCTCTGCGAATGGATCCGCCGCATCGATCGCGGGCCGTTCTCGACGCTCGCGACCGGCGAGCGGATCGCTTCGCCCTTCCTCGATCTGATGGGCGTGCTCTCGGCGGCGGCGGTCCTGACCGAGCGCGTGCGGATCCAGTCGTTGATCGCGCTCGCCCCCGTTCATGAAGCGGCGCTGCTCGCGAAGCAGGCCGCGACGGTCGACGTGCTCTCGGGGGGTCGCTTCACGCTCGGAGTCGGCGTCGGCATGCGCGAATACGACTACGCCCTCGGCGGCAAGCTCGGCGATTTCAAGCGGCGCCTCGCGGCCCTCGACGAGCGCGTCGCAGCGATGAAGGCGATCTGGTCCGGAACCCATGCCTTGCCCGCCGACGCGCCGCCGATCGGACCCGTGCCGGTCCAATCCGGCGGTCCGCCGGTCTTCTCCTCGTCGCTCGGCCCGAAATCGATGCAGCGCGCGGCGCACTGGGCCGATGGTCTCGCGGGGTTCCACATGGCGCCCGATCTCGGCGAGGTCGAGAAGATCTTCGCGGGCTTCCGCATGGAATGGACCGCGGCCGGTCGCAGCGGCGAGCCCCCGCTCCAGATGTCGTTCTGGTACGGCCTGACCGACGACGCGCCCGCGCGCGTCATGGCCTTCGCGCGCGACTACTTCCAGATCTTCGGCGCGGCCTTCGCCGAGCGGCAGAGCCGCAAATGCTGCGCGACCTCGCCCGGCGCGATTCGCGATCTGCTGCGCAGGCTCGAGGACATGGGCTGCGACGAGGTCATCCTCGCGCCGACGATCGCGAGCCTCGACGAGCTGGCGGCGACGGAGGAATTCGTCGCGGCATTGTAGGGGGAGGGGCGCGCCGATCGGCTCTTTTTGCATCTCTCGGCAACGCTTCGGCAATAGGGGCGAGTTCGGCCGATTTCGACCTGCGTACCCGCGGCCACGAACGTGAACGAAGGGAGTCGACTTGCCGCGTTCCAAGTCCGGCGGCAGACTTCAGCGATGGCATCCAGCTCTCTTCGAAAGGCGCTTCGCGAACTCTCTCGAGACGAGAAGATCGAACTCGTCGAAGAACTCTGGGACGAGATCGCGACCGACCGTGAGATGTCGCCCTCCGAGCTCTCGCCCGCGCAGCAGGCCGAGCTCATGCGTCGCGCTCGTGAGCTGGACGAAGATCCCGATCGCGCCATCCCCTGGGACGTCGTTCGAGAGAGGCTCTGGAAGCGCATTCGCGGATGAAATTGCTTCTCGTCCTGCCCCTGGTGCATCGGACGATCTGCAGGAAGCAGTCGCTTTCTACGAGATGCAAAGGCCAGGCCTCGGCGAATCATTTCTACGAGAACTGGACGACGGGTTCGCGCGTGTCCTGAGCCATCCGGACGCATTTCGAATCGACGAGTATGGAGTTCGGACGGCGTTCCTCCATCGCTTTCCGTACGGCGTTCGCTTCAGATTGCAGGGCGAGCGAATTCAGATCCTCGCCGTCTGGCACGAGCGTCGACATCCGGACGGATGGCGGTCTCGATCTGCTCGATGACCGCGAGCGAGATGAGCCTGGGGCGGCGTAGTTCTTCGACGCATGCACGTCGAGAACACAGCTGACCATCCGGTTTCCTTCCCCCCGAGCCCGCCGCTACGATTCGTGGAAGCGCCCGCACGATACGACGCCCGAAGCCCATCGCGCCCAGATCGAGGTCGGGCGGGCGATGTCGGGTGCAATCCGGGTCCGACTCGCGATCGAGATGTCTGAACGGGCGTGGGAGATCGCGATCAAGGGCGAGATGGCCCGGGAGCCCGGTATCAGCCGCGAAGAGGCTCGGCTTCGCGTCCTGAGGCATATCCTCGCGATACGCTCTTCGAAGCCGCCCATGGAGGCTTCGGCGCGCCTCGAGCGCCGATCCCGCTACCCTCGCGACCACCGCTTCGGAGGACCCCGCATGACCGATCACGCCGAAATCCGCGCCCGCCTCGAAACCTTCTTCGCCGCGCTCGCCGCCCGGGACCCGGACGCGGCGATGGCCTGTTATGCGCCGGGCGCGCGACTCGAGGTCGTCGCGCCGGGGCCCTTCGGCGGCGAGCACGTCGCGTCGCGCGAGGGGCTGCAGGCGTTCTTCCGGACGATCTCGGAGATCTCCTTCGAGATCCTCGGCATCATCGTCGAGGGGAACCGCGTCGCGGTCGAGGTCAAGTCGACGGGCCGGCTCGCGAACGGCAAGCCCTACCAGAACCGCTACCACGACTATTTCGAATTCGAGAACGGCCGGATCATGATCTTCCGCGAGTACCCGACGTTTCCGACGCCGGAGTGACGGGCTGAGGCGACGGGTGAATCTGGAACAAGTGCTCGAGCGCCGGCCCCGGAGTGCGGGGGCGGCGGAGAGCAGGCCGCGGGTGATCGCGGGGAACGACCCCAGACTTCGCGGAGCGCGTTCGCCCTGTCTGGATTCGCGCGAACCGTCCCGGATGAAGCCGACCTATCGCGGACGGCGACGCCCCAACGCCCGGAGCCAGAACAGCCCTGCCAGGGAGCCCAGCGCGATGCCCGGCTCCGGGACGGGCACCATCGAGAATCGCAGATCCGGCGACGAGCCGGCGGCGAAGGTGAGCCCCGTGACGAAGGCGGTCGGGTCTTCTGCGTCGAGCGTCTCGGCTTCGTCGATGCCGGTGATCACGAACTCCCGCACGGGCTCGTTCGTATGGACCGAGAAGTCGAGAGGCGTTCCAGCGACGAGCGGGACGGTGACGCCGTTGAACTCGGCCGCAAAAAGCGCATCGCCCTGCGGCAGGGGCGCGGGGATCGTGACGTCCGCGATCGCGCCCGCGCTCGACTCGGCGATCGTGAAGCGGTAGCCGACGGCCAGCGGCGGATCGAACCAGCAGCGACTGACACCGCCGCATTGCCCGCGACCCAGATCCCATCCGCCTCCCGGCAGATAGTCCTCGGGATCTGGAAGAACAGGCAGATCTGGCAACAACCCCGGCGCGGCTTCGGCACGTACGACCTGCCAGACGCCATCGAATACACCCAGGAATGTCAGCTGCCCCTGCTCGTTCAGCGAGCGGGTTCGCAGGATGTCGTTTGCCAACGGAAACGATCCGACTGGACCCGATCCCTCCAAGACGGACTCGCCGGAGCGGACGACAGGAATCGTCTCGCCGCTCGGGCTCCGGACGAAGATTCCGTCCGTGCCGCTCCCCGTCTCCGCACCAGCGAACGCGACGACGTTGTTGTTGCTCATCGAGCTTCCCGGTGCGAGCTGGGAGATGGCGCTGCCTGGCTCGTTCGTGTCGATCAGGGCCACGACGCCGGGCATCACTCCATCGACTCCGGTGGGTGCCCAGAATAGAAGTCGTCCGGAAAGGCTCGGGCCCAATGCAATCGATGAAGCGAATCGCAGATTGTTGAAGCCGGCCTCGCCGGCGGGAGCATTGGCTCCTTCCGGTGTGGAGAGCGTGTATTCCTCCACGTTCTCAGTCGCGCGGCGCCAGAGTTGGTATCGGATGCGATAAAAGCCTGGAATGCCGGATCCTTGCTCACCGATGAAGAATGCGATGTCACCGGCGTCGTTGAGAGCCGGGGCTTCAGGAGGAGAATAATTGAAGATCATGTTGGCGGATCGGTCCTGAAACGGACCGCTCGATTCGATTCTTCGGATGAGGATCTGATTGTCGCCGCCGAACGTCCATCGAAGCAGCGCCAGTTCATTCATCTCGTTGAGGTCTGCACCGGCTCGGTAGACAAACTCGGGAAGATCGATTGGTATGCGAACGGCTTGTCCGGCACCCACGCGGTACAGCTGGTCGAGCGTGCCTGCTTCCCCCGGAATCCGCCCCAGGAAGGCGACGTTTCCAGAATCGTCGAGGCCGAGCCGGGAGACGAGCAGCGATCCGCGTGGTCCGATGAACTCGAGGACCGTCTGATCGCTCACGCCGTCGGAGACATGAATGCCCTCGCGCCAGGACCCCGGCTCGATTTCCTCCTCGGAGGCATACACCACCTGGCCGGCGTTATTGATCGCTGGCAGCCAGACCCCCCCCGGCGAGCTGCCGAGCGGTGTCGTGTTCATCCGGGTGTAGCTCCAGCCATCCGCCGCGAATCCGTCGCGGGCCAGTCCGACCAGGGTGCTCGAGACGAGCAGGGCAAGGCCGATCGAACATTCGAGCGAAGCCATCCGAGAGATATTTCGCATGGGCGTGACTCCAGAAGAGAACCGCGTGTCGATCCCGGAACGACGGGATGGTCGATCTCGGATCGGTCCGTACCGGACCGAATGGATGGCAGCCTATCATGAACGCTGCTTCGTCTTCGCGCATTCTTGTTGCTATGTCTCGAATAGATTCACAGCCGTGTCGGTCGGGACGGTGGGAGGCGAACGCGATGGTAGGGCGGAGCGCTCGAACGCCACCGACGTCCTGATTTCGCTGCCGGGGCGGGGCGGCGAGAGCAGTTCGCGTCCGCCATGGGGCAGGGATCCTCGGATCGAGTCGCTCGGGCGTCTTCGTCCACGGCGGGGTTCCCCGCGAGGATCCAAGCGGGACCCGGCTCTTCCGAGTCTCGACTCCATCGCCGAACAGCTCGAAGTTCGCACCGACGCCTCGGGCGAGGCTCGTTCGTCAGTCGAACCGGACCGGCAGCCGATTCGGTCCGCGCAGCACCGGCACGATCGACGCCGTGATGCGGGCGCCCGGATCGTCGACGAGCCGCAATCGCGGCAGACGCTCGAGCAGGACCCGCAGCGCGAAGTCCATCTCCGCGCGGGCGAGATGGGCGCCGAGGCAGAAATGGGGGCCGCGGCCGAAGGTGCAAATGGCCTTGGGGCGGCGGCCGACGTCGAAGCGGTCGGGGTCGGCGAAGACGGCGGGATCGCGGTTGGCGGCGAGGGTCGCGAAGATGAGCGGTGTCCCGCCCGGGATCTCGATCCCGTTCCAGACCACGTCCTTCGGATTCGCCCGCAGCTGCAGCGCGACCGGCGGGCTCCAGCGCAGCGCTTCTTCCGCCGCCCAGCGGCATTCGCCGGAGAGGTCGGCGCGAACCCGGGCCAGCTCTTCGGGATGGGTCAGCAGGGCGAAGATCGCGCTGCCGAGGCCGAGATAGGTCGTATCGGCGCCGGCTGGGAAGAGCAGGCGCAGGAAGTTGAAGATCGCGTCGTCCGAGAGGCGCTCGCCTTCGAACTCCTCGGTCGCGAGCTTCGAGAGCAGGTCGTCCGTCGGCGCGACGCGCCGCTCGGCGAGGATCGGCGAGACGAAGGCCATGAACTCCTTCGAGCAGCGCAGCGCATGGTCGAAGTTGTTCTGGATGTCGAGCATGCCGATCGCCCAGCGCGCGACGTCGTCGTCGGCGGCCTGCGGCAGCCCGAGCATGCGGAGGATGATCTTGACGGGATAGATCTTCGTGAACTCGGCGACGAGATTCGCCTCGCCGCGGGCCTCGAAGCGATCGATCAATTCATGCGCGAGGGGCTCGAGCAGGGACTCGACGATCGCGGTCACGTTCTTCGCCCGGAAGAACGGCGAGACCAGCGCGCGATTGCGACGATGCTCCTCGCCCTCCATGCACTGCATGTTGCGCCCGAGGACGTCGGTCACGGTCTGGCCATAGAACGCCGCCGAGGGGAACGTCTCCTTGTCGCGGAAGGCGGCGTCGACGAGCTCGAAGCTCGTGAACATCACCGTCGGCTTGCCCCACGTCTTGACCCACGCCGCGGGCTTCGACTCGCGCAGCCTCCGCAGCCGCTCGAGCAGGTCGGGCGGCTCGGAGAGCATGTAGTCCCAGTCGTCGTCGAATCGGTCGGGGAAGGAGAGGGTCATGCGCGCAATGCCGCCACGCTCTGCATCTCGCTCTCGCAGAAGCTCGTCAGCGCCACCGCATGCAGGCTGCCGAGCCCGCCGCAGACGACCGGCACGAGCTGCTCGGGCCTTTCGACCAGCGCGACGCGCCCCTTCGCATCGACCCGGCCCTTGTCGCGCAGGATCTTCGCGTTGGCCTCTCGCCAGAGCTCGATCGGCTGCCAGGCGTTCTCGCAGAGATATTCCTGGAGCGACTCGATCTTCGGGAACGCCTCGCCGAAGCGCTTCGCCCAGATCGGGTTGATGCAGAGCACGAGCTGACCGGTCGCGCCGGTCGGTTCGAGGTACCAGTTGTTGAGGGGGAACGCGATCGATTTCGCGATGGTGTAGGCGAGGTCCTCGGCGGAGTCGTTGTTGACGTCGGCGAGGGGGAAGGTGCCCATGCCGCCGTGGACGGTGACGACGTCCTGATCGGCGCGGAAGCCGCGGCGCTGGGCGAGCGAAGGCCAGGGCGAGCGCTCCTCCCATTCGCCGAAGCAGAGGCCGAAACGGGCGGGCTGGCCGAAGACGGTGCGCGAGGTCTCGCCGGCCTTCTGGCCGCCGACGTTGCGCAGACATAACGAGACGGCGCGGCCGATCGTCATCGAGCCGCGGCCGGCAGCGCCGCCGAGGCAGCCGGCGCGGTAGTTGATGCCGAGCGCGTCGCGGGAAGGGCCGTTCGCGATCAGCATCGGGAAGACGGAAGACGTCGTCGTCGTCAGCGCGAAGGCGTTCCATTCGGGCGCGCTGATCGCCTCGAGCGCGGCGAGCACGAACGGGAACGCGGCGGGCAGGACGCCGGCCATGGCGGCGTTGATGGCCGCGAGCTCGACGGTCGCGACGCCGTTCTTCGGCGGCAGGACGCCGACGATGTGGTCCGGGGGATGCGGCGTCGCGGCGAGCAGCCGCTCGATCCGCGCGTCGGTCGGGGGCAGGATCGGCGCGCCGTCGCCCCAGCCCTGCTCGAGCGAGAGGGCGAAGAGGGCCTCCGGATCGTCTTCGAGCTCGAGGATCTCGGCGGTCAGCGCGCTCGTCTCGGGCGGCGTCATCGCGTCGCTCCCAGCAGCTCGAGGAACTTCGGGTAGTAGTCGCGGGCGATCTCGCGCAGCTCGTCCTCGGGGCGGGCCTCGAGCGGGTAGGGCAGGACGAGGACCTTCAGGTCCTTGTGGCCGAGATGGTTCGCCATGTTGTGCGCGTGCTGGGCGAACTCTTCCGTGACGGCGACGATCGCGGGGCGCTTCTGCTTCTCGAGGGAGACGGCGTCATGGACGCTCCAGGAGGTACACGAGCCGCAGGTTCCGAGGCCGGAGATGCCGCAGTCGACGGAGGCCGCCCATTCCGCGACGAGCGCGCGCGTTCGCTCGCCTTCGGCGGCCGTGCGTTCGCCGGTCTGGACGACGACGGGCGTCGCTCCGTCGCGGCGCAGGAAGCCTTGCCACTCTTCGACGATCAACATCCACGAACGCCAGGAGCCTTCGTGGCGCAGACCGACCTTGAGGCCCGTGATCGGGCGGTTCAGGAGGAAGGCCGGCGCGCCCGTGTCGGACGGCGGCCGCGCGGTCGGGCGGCGGATGCGGAGGCGGCGGGCGGCGGGAGCGGCTTCGGGGCTACGCGGGGCGGCTGCGGTCATCGGGTTTCCTTCGAGGGCGTCGCGAGGGGTGCGGGGTTCGCGGATCGGGCAGGGCGCGCGGAGCGCGGAGCGGGGAACGGGTGAATCGAGTAGATCCGACGGCTCGAGCGGGAACGGCTTCGCGTGCTAGGTCTCGCGCGGGTCGTCGATCAGGACCTCGAGCTCGCCGGGGACCTTCTTCGCGATCGAGTCGACGATGAGGCGCCGGAGCATGTCCGGCGGCACCACGCAGTCGAGACATTCGACGTTCGCGAGATCGACGACGAGATGGAGCCGCGCGGCGGCGGGGTTCACCTCCTTGATGAGGAGGTCGCCGCCGTCGCCCTGGAGCAGCGTGCGCATCTCCTCGACGGCGGCGGTGAGCGCTTCGGCGGTCATCGTCTGGGACATCCGGGTACCTCGCAGTCGGCGGCCCTCGGATCCGGCGCGCCGGCTGCGATGGTACGCAAGATCGGCCGGAGCGGGACGGCCCCACCCGTCCTCATTCCTGCCCGTCTCCGTCGCCTCTCCCCGACCGATCGGCGCGATCCGCACGATCGGCATCGGCCGCCGCACCGCCTGCGCCGCCGCCGAGCGCTTCCGAGATCAGCTTCCCGACGGCCTTGCGTCCGAAGACTTCCGCTGCGGCGGGGCCGTCGAGATAGGCGAGAGCGGCCCCGTGCTTGTAGACGAGCTCGCCGCCCGTATGGCCGACGCGGGCGACGGCGAGGGCGGCGAGGACGGTACCCGCGACGGCCAGCGCTCGGGCGCCGGTGCCGGGACTGCCGGCGAAGATGCCGGCGCCGGCGATCGGGAGGGTGAGGCCGGCGATCCAGATGAACCACTCGGCGGCCTCTTCGTGCTCTTCGATCGGCGCCTCGCGGACGACGCGCTCGACCCGTTCTTCTTCCTCTTCACCGGTCTCGGCGGTGAGCCAGGCGGCCCCGAAGATCACGGCCTGCAGGGCGATGACGGCGATCCATGCGCGGGCGGGCAGGCGCCCCGTCTGGATCGCCCAGAAGAAGCCGCCGGCCAGCAGCGGCGCGAGCATCGCGAGCACGATCGGGAAATGGACGAGCGCGGGATGGAGCGGATCGGGCAACATGGAGATCTCCTCAGTGGGCTTCCCGGAGCGGGACGCAGCGTGCGGCCCGATCGGGAAGCCGGTCGTTCGAGCCGCATCTTCGGGCCCCGCTGCCGCCGTGCCCATCCGTCGGATGCCGCGGGCTGGACGATCCTCGATCGCGCGAAGGGAAAAAAGAGGTTTGTTCCCTCCGTCAGATGACCTGGACCCGCGATTCCGGGGCGCTTTGACCGCCCTGCTCGCCGCGATCGCCCTCTTCGGGGCGGTCGAC
>CAUJGH010000266.1 GCA_963169575.1 Myxococcota bacterium
CCGAGCTGCGCGAGCAGTGCGCACGCATCTCGAAGCGGATCACCGAGGCCTACTGCGTCCTGCGCGATGCGCGGCGCCGCAAGAGCTACGACGCCCGGCGCACCGAAGAAGGGGCCTCCCTCCGGATCCAGCTCGCCGAAGCGCGCCAGGCGCACACCGCGCAGCAGAGCTCCGAGCGGCGCGGCGCGACGCCCCAGGGCCGCCAGTACCATGCCAAGGCCGAGGCCGAGCTGAAGACCGGCAACGTCGCCGCCGCGATCCGCCATCTGCAGATGGCGCTGACCTTCGAGGCCGGGAACGCGGGCTTCAAGGCGATGCTCGAGGAGCTGCGAGCCCGCCTGAAGGCCGCTTCCTAGGGCCCCCATCCCGCCATGCTCCCCAGCCGCGCCCGACCTGCCTCGTGGTGTGACGAGAGGCAGAGCCGGAGCAGGAGTGGCTGCTAACCTGCCGCGCATGTCGAAGACTCGTCCCGCGAGCTCCGTGCTCTCGTCCCTGGCGCGCCTTTTCTCTTCACTCTCCCCCACGCTGGCACTCGCCCTGCCGCTCGTGCTGCTCGCCGCCGGATGCTCCGATCGCGATGGGGCGAATGGGGGGGGCGACGGTGCAGCGGCCGAGGCGAAAGCCTCCCCTGCGGCAGCCGAATCGAGCGTCTCCCCGGCATCGGCCGATGCGTCGCCTCCGGCGAGGCCCCCGGCCGCCCTGACCGCGAGCGCCAAGGCGAAGCCCGAGCCCCGCTCGGCGCCGCGGCTCCCGAACGAGCGACCCGTCCCCGCCTTCTCGGGCATCACGCTGGCCGGCGACACGATCGAAGTCGCCAGCCTGCTCGGCGCGCGCAGCGTGTTCTTCTTCTTCAATCCCGAGATCCCCGAGGCCCTGCCCGTCGCCCGCGCGGTCGAGCGCATCCATGCCCAGGCCGGCGACCACAACTTCAAGGTCGTCGGCGTCGGGGTCGGTTCCGATGCGGCGAAGCTGGCCGCCTTCGTATCGACGAGCGGCGTCTCGTTCCCGGTGATCGACGATTCGAGTGGCGCGATCACCCAGAAGGTCCAGCTGAGGGCGCCCCTCGGCGTGCTCGGGATCGATCCCGAAGGATTCATGTCCTTCGCGATCGGCCATTTCGCGGCCGGTGGCGATCTCACGGATCGGGTCGAAGCCGATCTGCGCAAGGAGCTCCGCATGGAAGCGCCGGGCGCGGCGCTCCAGCTCGCGACCGCGACGGCCGGCCGAGGCGCCGGCGAGCCGGGCGAGCTGATGCGCTGGCCGAAAGCGCCCGAGCTCGGGGTCGTCGAGATGTCGAGCGGCAAGGTCCTCGAGACGAAGATGCTGGCCGGCCGCGCGGCCATCGTGATCTTCTTTCTGCACACCTGCCCGCATTGTCACAAGGCCCTCGAGTCGATCAAGGAAACCCTCGCGAAGATGTCGGACGCGGAGAAGCCGCGTCTCGTCGCGATTTCGATCCAGAACAATCCGACCGCGATTCGCGCCGCGATGGCCGAGCACGGCCTCGATTTCTTCGACCCGTACCTCGACCCCGGTGGTCATGCGACCGAGCGCTGGGGGGTCACCGGCGGCGTCCCCGTATTCCTCGTCCTCGATCCGCAGGGCCGCATCCGCCACCGCGGCCAGGGCTGGAACGAGCTGCGCGATGGTGCCCTGCTGCGCATGCATGCAGCGCGCGCCGCCGGAGCGAACGTGCCGATGCTGCTCGATCCGAAGGGCTTCAGCGGCAACGACGTCTGCGGCGTCTGCCACGAGCAGGAGCTCGCGACCTGGCAGTACACCGCACACGCCTCCGCCTTCGACACGCTGGTCGCCCACGGCGCCGATCGCCGGACCGATTGCGCAGGCTGCCACGTCGTCGGCCTCGATGCCTTCGGCGGCTACGACTTCACCCGCCGCCCGACCCATCTCGAGAACGTCGGCTGCGAGTCCTGCCACGGCCGGGGCGGCCCACACCTCTCGCCCGGATTCGTGAAGGACGGCGCCTACGAGACCGTCTGCGCGAGCTGTCACAATCCGACGCATTCGCTCGGATTCGACTACGCGACGTTCCATCCGCGCATCTCCCACGCGCAGATCGCCTCGCTCTCGAACGCCGAGCGCGCGAAGCTGCGCGCCGGCGGCGGCCCGGCCCGCGAGCTGCTCCCGACCCAGGCAGCCTACGTCGGTTCGAATGCCTGCCAGAGCTGTCATGCGAAGGAGTTCGAGACGTGGCAGGCGAGCCCCCATGCCCATGCGGTGAAGACCCTCGAGACGGCGGGCAAGCAGAAGAATGCCGACTGTCTCGGCTGTCATACGACCGCCTACGGCAAGCCCGGCGGGTACCCCGAGAACAGTGCCCCCGAGAGCTCTCCGGATTTCGCACGCGTCGGATGCGAATCGTGCCATGGGCCCGGTGGCGACCACGTCGGCGAAACGGCCCGCCGCGTCGGGACGATCCTCTCGCTCGGCGACAAATGCGACTCGTGCGTGATCCTGAAGGTCTGCGGGACCTGCCACGACCAGGCGAACGATCCCGGCTTCGAGTTCGAAGTCGAAAAGCGGATCGATGCCCAGCGCCACGGCACGATCGAGGCGGCCGCGACTCGCGAGGGCCGCTCGGCGGCGCTCCTGCCCCCCGATCGCCAATACGTGCCGCTGCACCGCGCAGAGCCGAGCTGAAGACCGGTCGTGGCAGACGCCGAACGCGATGACGGCCGGAGCGAGGCGCGGGCGATCTTCGCCTCTGCCGCCGCGCTCGTGCGCGAGCTCGCGGAGGAGGGCGTCTCCGGCTTCGAACCCCTCCCGGCCCTCGCGCCCTTCGAGCCCCGCGCGGCCCCGGCATCCACCGGCGACGGCCGGCCCGTCGCCGCGCCCAGCCGGATGCGACCCGCCCCCGCCGCCGCGCCGGGCCAGAGCCGTTCCGAACCTTCCACGGCGGCGGCGCTCCCGCCTTCGCTGCCCACGGCAATGCCCGCCCTTCCGCCTCGCGCGCGGGCGGGCGGGCACGCTTCTCTCGATGTCGTCCGCAGCGCGCTCGGCGATTGCCGCCGCTGCGGCCTCTGCGAGGGGCGACAGAACATCGTCTTCGGCGACGGCAACCCGGAGGCGCAGATCCTGTTCGTCGGCGAAGGCCCCGGCGAGCAGGAGGACCGGACGGGACTGCCCTTCGTCGGCCGCGCCGGCGAGCTGCTGACGCAGATGATCGAGAAGGGCATGGGCATCCCGCGCAGCGACGTCTACATCTGCAACATCGTGAAGTGCCGGCCGCCCGGGAATCGCAATCCGCTGCCGCCGGAAGTCAGCGCCTGCCGGCCCTTTCTCGACGGCCAGATCGAGGCGATCGCGCCGAAGGTGATCGTGACCCTCGGCAAGCCCGCAGCGAGCCTGCTGTTAGGCCGCGAGATCTCGATCACCCGCGTCCGCGGAACCTGGCAGACCTACCGCGACATCCCCCTGATGCCGACCCTCCATCCCGCCTACGTCCTGCGGCAGTACACGCCCGAGAATCGCCGCGCCGTCTGGCAGGACCTGCAGGCGGCGCTCGAACGGAGTCGGGCTTGAGCGCAGCCGCCCGCTTCGAATGCGGCGTCGTGCTCCATCCTGCCGGCCATACGCGCTCGCCGGCCATGCACAACGCCGCTTATCGCGCGCTCGGACTCGATGCCGTCTACCACGCCTGGGACGTCCCGCCGCGCCAGCTCGCCGAGACGATGCGCGCGCTGCGCGCCCGCGGCGTCCGGCAGATCTCGGTCTCGATCCCCCATAAAGAGACGATGATCGAGCTGGTCGATGCGCTCGAGCCGGTCGTCCAGGCCATCGGCGCGCTCAATACCGTGATTCGCGAAGGCGAGCGCCTGGTCGGAACGAATACGGACTGGATCGGCGTGCTCGCCGCGCTCGAGCGCGTGGTGCCCGTACGCGGGCAGCGCGCGGTCGTGCTCGGCGCAGGCGGCACCGCGCGCGCAGCCGTCTATGCGCTTCGCCAGCGCGAATGCGAGGTCTTCGTCCTGAATCGCACGCGTTCGCGGGCCGAGGGGCTCGCGCAGGCGCTCGGCGCCCAGGGCGCGTTCGATCTCGAGGCCCTCGCGGAGCTCGCCCCCGAGCTGGTCGTGAACACGACCAGCGTCGGTCTCGGCGAATGGGTCTCGCCCGTCGCGCCGCAGGCGCTGAACGAGCGGATGATCGTGCTGGATGCGGTGTATTCGCCCGAGCGCACGCGACTGCTGGACGAGGCCGAGGGCCGCGGCGCGCGGATCGTCGGAGGCAAATGGATGCTCGTCCATCAAGCGGCCGAACAGCTGCGCCTCTGGACGGCTCGCCTGCCCGATCCGCCGAAGGAATCAGCGCTCGCCGGGATCGTCGAGGTGATGGCGGCGGCCTTCGATGATGCCGCCCGCGATCGAGCCCCTGATCAGCCCGCGTAGCCCCATTTCGCCTTGTTGGCGGCGATGGAATCGGCGCTCGGCACGTCGGTATCCGCTCGCTCGGGGACCTCGAAGTCGTCGCGCTCTTCCACGATCTTGGCGTTGAGGGCGATGTCTTCCTGGAAGACCGCCGGAACCTGCTCGTCCTCGAAGATCGCTTCCCAGGGACACTCCGGCTCGCACACGCCGCAGTTGATGCATTCCTCGGGATCGATGTAGAGCTGATTCGCGTAGCCGGCGGCCTCGCCCTTGTCCTTGTGCTGGACGATGCAGTCGACGGGGCAGACCTCGACGCAAGCCATATCCAGGCAGTCTCGACACATGCGGGTGATGACCCAGGCCATTCCAGATCCCTCTCTTCGTCTTCGTAATCGGCTGGTTGGTTCGTTCGGACTTCGAAGGCGTGCCACTCCGAGCACTCTCACGGCTCCGGGGCCTCGCCGACGTCCTGTCGATCGAAGCGGCCCGAGAGGGCGCGAGTCGCGCGCGGATCGCCCGACTACTTCAGCTTGGTCTCTTTGTACACGACGTGCTTGCGCACGACCGGGTCGTATTTCTTCAGCTCCATCTTGTTCGGCGTGTTGGTCCGGTTCTTCGAGGTCGTATAGAAATGACCCGTCCCCGCCGACGATTCGAGCTTGATCTTCTCGCGCTTGCTCTTGGCCATGGTCTTGCCGTTCGTCTTTCGTTTTCGGCTGCCCGCTGCGACTCACGCACGGGCCAGCGTCTGTCTCGATCGCCTCGATCGGCGGTCTCGGATTCGATTCTTCGGATGTGGGCCTTCGGATGCCAGTCTGTCGAAGCCTTCTTACACGATCAAGGCGGCGATCAAAGCCGCGATCAAGCGCGCGCGGGATCCGGAACGAGCGCACCACCGCGAGCGAATACACGCACGCGCTTGCCGTCGCGCGTCTCGAAGCGGATG
Source organism: Myxococcota bacterium (assembly GCA_963169575.1). Taxonomy (GTDB): domain Bacteria; phylum Myxococcota_A; class UBA9160; order UBA9160; family UBA4427; genus UBA4427. The sequence goes on from CAUJGH010000266.1 coordinate 5,332, forward strand.
CGAGAAGGCTTGTTGTCCGCGGGATTCACGAGCATCACGTTCGACGCATCGATGAAACCTTCCTTCGAAACGATGCCGCCTTCGCGCGCCTCGGCACGCCCCGGCTTCAGATGACGCGTCTGCACGCGCACGCCCTCGACGCGGACGCGTCCCCGCTCCACATCGACCGCGATCACCCTGCCCTGCACCGCTTTCGCCGAGCCGGCGCCACTCACGACCTGGACGAGGTCGCCCTTGCGAATCTTCTGCATTGGATCCTGCCTCCGGCCAGGGCCGGTGTTGGGAGGGCGTATGTATCCGCCAGACAAGGGCTTTCGTCAAGGTCCCGAACGGGTTTTCGAGCGGCCTGCCTCGATCCGCGGCGGTCATCGGGGGCCGCTGATCCGCGCCGGGAGCGGCCTCTGGTAAGCTCGCGCCGCCTCGGACCGGGCGGGAGGGGAAGATGCGCAACTTCGTGATCGCGATCGTCGTCCTGGGGATCGCCCTGGCGCTGGCCTGTCGACTGCTCCTGCCGGACGGACTGGTCGTCAAGGGACCGGTCCTGAATTCGATCACCGGACGCTCGATCGAAGCCCCGAAGCCGGAGGTCGTAGAGCATCGCTTCGCCGTCGCCCCCGGCTTTCGCGTCGAGCTCTTCGCGGAGGGGGTCCAGAATGCCCGCCTGCTGCGTTTCAGTCCGGGCGGGTCGCTCATCGTCAGCCAGCCCCGGCTCGGGCGCCTTCTGAAGCTCTCCGGCGATGGGGACGGCGATGGCCGGTCCGATGGCCGCCAGATCCTGCTCGATTCCCTCGATCGCCCGCATGGCTTCGACTTCGCGGACGGATTTCTCTACGTCGCCGAAGGCGGCGCGATCGCCCGGGTCGCCGTGGAAGAATCGGGGCCCGATTCGCTGCGGACCTCCGGAGCGCCGATCCGCATCGTCGAGGGAATTCCCGAAGGCCAGAACCACTGGACCCGAACCCTCCGCATCGGTCCCGACGGCCTGATCTATCTCACCGTCGGCTCGAGCTGCAACGTCTGTCTCGAAGAGGATCCGCGCCGCGCCGCGATGATCCGTTATGCGATCGACGGCTCAGGCGAGGAGATCTACGCCGCGGGCCTGCGCAACTCGGTCGGCTTCGATTGGCGTCCGGGGACGCGCGAGCTCTACGCGACCGACAACGGGCGCGACCTGCTCGGCGACGACGTCCCGCCCTGCGAGCTCAACCGGATCGAACGCGGCGGCTTCTACGGCTGGCCCTACGCCCATGGCATGAATCAGGTCGATCCCGATTTCGGAGAGGGCCAGCCCGCACGCATCGCGGGCTCGATTCCGCCCGTCCACGCCTTCGGCGCCCACCAGGCGCCGCTCGGCATCACGTTCCTGCGCCATGCCCGATCGCAATCCGCCGAGCTGCAATCCGCCGAACCGCAGGCCGCCGATCCTCGGGACACCGCCCTCGTCGCACTGCACGGCTCCTGGAACCGCTCGCGGCTCTCGGGCTACAAGGTCGTCGCGCTCGAGTGGAACGCGGATGGCACGATTCGGGAGTCGGACTTCCTGACGGGCTTCCAGGTCGGGGACGACGTCATCGGTCGCCCCGTCGACGTCACCGAAGGTCCGGATGGCGCGATCTACGTCAGCGACGACTACGCCGCGGCGATCTACCGCATCACCCGTACCGACGCGTCGCAGGTCCCGACGAGCCTGATCCTCGGCGGCAACACGCCGAGGGCAGTGGCCGATCCGCTCGCCGAGTACACGGGGGAAGCACGTGCGGTCCTCGTCGCCCGGGGCGCCGAGCTCTTCGCTGCGCGGGCGTGCGCGGGCTGTCACGTCGAAGGCCTCGCGGAACCGGGCGTCGTCGTGAAGCCGCTCGAGAATCTCGGCGCGCGCTACACGCTGAAGAGTCTGGCGAGCTTCCTCCGGACGCCACAGCCGCCGATGCCCGTCGTCGACCTGCCCGAGGCCGATCGCCTCGCGCTCGCGGCCCACCTCTTCGACCGCGAGCTCGACCGGCAATTCGATCCGGAAAAGGAGACCGACGAGTCGGCGACGCCCTGATCGGGGCTCGCACCCGCCGCGCAAGGAGACTCAGCGATGGCGGTGCGCGAGCACGCCATCGCTGCGGCGGCGCGTGACGATGAGGCCGTCCTGCTCGAGACAATCCAGTGCGCCGATCAGCAGCAGGAGCTGCACACGCGTCTGCTCGAGCGATTCGTCGGGCGGAAAGAGCGCGGTCCGCAGATCGAAGGCCGTCACCTCCTGGTCCATCGCCGCGAGATGCCGCAAGCCACGGTCGATGCGCTGGAGCCGGACGTCGTAGTAGAGGATCGTGTCCCGGACCGTCCGATCCGCCCGGCGAACGAGCCCCCCGAAACCGGGCAGCAGCCATTTGTCGCTGCGACCGCGCAGGCGACGCAGGCTTCGGCGAAGCTCGACGAGTCCTTGGAAGCGAGGGCGCCGGCGACAGGCATCCGCGGGATCGGGCAGCGCGTTCAGATAGAACGTCTCGGCCCGCGGCACGCCCTGCCCCATCACCTGGTCTCCGGTGAAGAGGAGCCCCGCCGCTTCGTCCTCGAGCAGCAGATGGCCCGGCGTATGACCGGGGCTATGCAGCACGCGCACCGCGAAGTCCTTCCACTCGACCCGATCGCCCTCGCGCAGCGCGCGATCGACGCGCGTCGACTGGCCTTCGGCGAGATTCTGGTCGAGGGCATGGAAGCGGTCGTCCTCGATCCGCTCGAGCACGTCCGACGTCGCGCCGGACTCCCGGAACAGCTCGAGCGCGTCACCGAGCCGAGCCCGCACGACGCTCTCGAAGTCTTCGACCATCGGCGCGTCCGCTTCGTGGACCCAGCATTCGAGCCGCGCGCCGCGCTCCCGGAGCGTCTCGACGAGACCGAAATGATCGCGATGCCCGTGGGTCAGGACGACGCGCTCGATGTCCGCCACGCCATAGCCGAGCTCGTCGAGGGCCGACTCGAGGGCGGCGAGGCTCGCCCGCGATTTGACGCCCGTATCGATCAGGGTGAGCGGATCGTCCTCGATGAAGTAGACCTGGGTCGATTCGAGCTCCCACTCGAGCGGGAGCGACAGCATGTGGATCTGCGGTCGCTCGGGCAGCGGGCTGCGATGCAGGACGCGCCCCGGCATTGGAGCGGTTCCGGCTCGAGTTCGAGTCCAGACCTTCGGCATCGGCCCAGCATAGCCGGGAGGGGTCCGAATCGTCGATGCGCGATCCGTGAAGGCCTGGTGACGAGACGGCCAGGCCGTCGACCCGCGGCTCGCTTGCGGACGGCGCAGCCCGCCGGCAGTCTATCGGCATGACGACGGCCCTCCCGACCCCCTCCACCCGATCGTCCGCCTCCGCTGCGAGGCACCGCGCGCTCGCCGCCGCGCTCGCATTGTTAGGTTGCGCGACGCTCTCGGCCGCGCCGGCGGGCGCCGAATCCCTGATCCGCCTCCCGCGCCTCGACGAGACACCGTCCCTCGCCGCGACGACCTTCGACCGCTCCGGACGTGCCGTCGGTCAGTCGAGCTTTCGCGTCGAAACGCTGGCGGCGGGCTCGAAGCGGCTCCAGATCGAGATGGCCGTCGACGCCGGTGGCCAGAACGTTTCCGAAGCGACCCTGGCGCCCGCGCCCGCCGGCGACGCCGGCGGTGCGGAGGGAATGCGCCTCGTCGAGGAGCGGTCGCAGTCGACGCGTGCGGACGGCGTCCGCCTCGATCTGCTCGTCATCGATCACGAACGCGGACGTGCTTCCTGCATCCCGGATCGAGGAGGCGCGGAGGCGGCTCGGCACGTCGATCTCCCGGATCCCGATCGGGTCGTCAACGTGCCGATGCAGCTCCTGTTCCAGCCGCTCGTTCGGGGTGAGGTCGAGGAGGTGCGCTTCCAGATCGTCCTCTGCGGCGACGGGCCGCAGCTCCAGGACATGATCGCGGTCCGAGGGCCCCGCTTCGAGCGCGACGGTCGCGACGTCGTCGAGATCCGGTATGGACCGGACCTCGGTGCGACGGTCGCCTTCTTCGCCAGCCGGCTGCTCCCGAGCTTTTCCTTCTGGTTCGACGCGAAGGACGGGGCTTATCTCGGCCATCGGATGCCGCTGCATCGCAAGGGACCCGAGGTCGTGCTGGTGCGATCGGGCCTGACACCCCGGGATCTCGGCGTCGAATAGCGTCTCGGAACTTCCTCCGCGTGACGGCGCTCCAAGGTCGTGCGAGAATCGCGGCCCGGCGTGCTCATCATCACAGAACCGGCATCGGATTCCGACGAATATGCGGCCGGCCGGCACCGACCCGACCGATGCCGATCCTCCGGTTCGCAGATCGGGGGTCCGGATGACGGATGACGGACGACTGAACGGTGCGGCGCTCGGAATTGAATCGAATCTATGGGGGATGAAATGCGAAAGATGATCTCGGGATTGGCGCTGGCGGGAC
>CAUJGH010000267.1 GCA_963169575.1 Myxococcota bacterium
GGGCTCTTCCGGCATCCGCCGCGGCCGATGTGCCCGGCCTGCCAGTCGGTGAAGACCGAATGGGCGCGGCTCTCGGGGCGCGGACGGGTCGTGGCCCACATGCGTCCGGTCCATCCCCGCATCCCGATGTTCGACTATCCGCTCGTCTGCGTGCTCGTCGACCTCGAGGAGGGCATCCGGCTCTTCTCGAACCTCTACGACTGCGAGCCCGAGCGCGTCGAGAACGGCATGGAGGTCGAGGTCTTCTTCGTCCCGACCGCCGGCGACAAACAGGTCCCGGTCTTCCGACCGGTCGAGGGAGGCCGATCGTGAAGCGCACCAAGGCCGTCATCGCCGGCATCGGCCAGACCGAGTTCTCGAAGGACTCCGGGCGCAGCGAGCTGCAGCTCGCCTGCGAAGCCATCCAGCTCGCTCTCGACGACGCAGGCCTGCGCCCGGCCGACGTCGATGGCATGTCGACCTTCACGATCGACAACAACGAGGACGTCGACATCGTCCGCTCGATGGGCATCGAGGCGCTGCGGTTCTCGTCGCGCACGCCCCATGGCGGCGGCGGCTCGATGGCGACGATCGCCCACGGCATGGCCGCCGTCGAAGCGGGCCTCTGCAATACCTTCGTCTGCTTCCGCGCGATGAACGAGCGCTCCGAGGCGCGCTTCGGCATCGCCCACATGGCGCCCAACTCGAACAACAAGGGCTCGGGCTCGGGCTTCCTCGAATGGAGCATGCCCTTCGGCGCCGCGACCCCGGCCGCCTGGACCGGCATCCAGGCCCAGGCCTACATGCACCGTTACGGCCTCACGAACGCGGACTTCGCGCCGATCTCCGTCCAGCTCCGGAAGAACGCGGCGACCAATCCGCTCGCCTGGTACTACGAAAAGCCGATCACGCTCGAGGACCACCAGAATTCCCGCTGGATCGTCGAGCCGGTCTTCCGCCTGCTCGACTGCTGTCAGGAATCCGACGGCGGCGTCGCGATCGTGATCACGACCGAGGAGCGCGCCCGCGACCTGCGCCAGAAGCCCGCGCGCATCGCCCATGCGACCCAGTCGATTCCCTTCGACACGGAGACGGTCACGAACTTCTACCACAAGGACCTGACGGTCTTCGACAGCGGCGTCCGCTGCGCCGCGGAGCTCTACGGCCGGACGGGCCTCGGGCCCCGGGACATCCAGATCGGCATGCTCTACGACCATTTCACGATCGCCGTCTTCTGGCATCTCGAGGCGATGGGCTTCTGCAAGCCCGGCGAGGCCGCGGCGTTCGTGAAGGACGGCCACCTCGCGCTGGACGGATCGATCCCCCTCTCGCCCAACGGCGGCCTGATCGGCGAGGCCTACATCCACGGCATGAACCTGGTCACCGAGGCCGTGCGCCAGATCCGCGGGACGGCGGCGAACCAGGTCGCGAACGTCGAGAACGTGCTGCTCTCGGCCGGGATGAGCGGCGCGATCCTGTCGCGGTGTTGAGCGCGAGTCGCGGCGCGCGCCGGGCCCGCGAGGGCGTTCTCACGGCATGCGCTCAGCGTCTCTCGCCCCGCGAGCAGCTTCTCTCGACCCGCGAGCAGCCTCCTTCAAGCCGAAAGCAGCTCCTTGGCGATGATGAGCTTGCGGACCTCGGTGGTCCCGGCGCCGATCTCGAGCAGCTTGGTGGCGCGGTAGAGGCGGTTCATCTCCGTCTCCCAGATATAGCCGGCGCCGCCGTGGATCTGGACGGCGTGGTCGACGACGCGGTTCATCGAGTCGGCGCAGTACATCACCGAAGTCGCGGAGACGCGGTGGACCTCGCCGCGACCGCCCTCGCCGGGGGGCAGGTCGTTCATCAACGAGAGGCAGTAGTAGTTGTAGACGCGCATCGTGTCGACGAGCGCCGACATCTCGGCGAGGCGCGACTGGATCATCTGGAAGTTCGCGATCGGCTCGCCGAACTGGACGCGCTCCTTCGCATGGGCGATCGAGAGATCGAGGGCACGCTCGGCGACACCGACGCAGATCGGCGCGATCACGGCACGCTCGAGATCGAGCCCGCTCATGATGCATTTCACGCCCTCGTCGACCTTCCCGAGCACGTTCGCCGCGGGCACCCGACAATCGTCGAAGGCGAGCTCGGCCGTCTGCGAGCCGCGAAAGCCCATCTTCTCGAGCTTCTGGGCGACGCGAACGCCGGGGGTCTTCATGTCGACGACGAAGGCGGTGATGCCGCGGTTGCCGCGAGCCGGATCGGTCCGGGCGTAGAGCAGGCAGTAGTCGGCGACGGGGCCGTTCGTGATGTAGAGCTTGCGGCCATTGACGACGAAGTCGTCGCCGTCGCGGACGGCGCGCGTCGTCATCGAGCCGAGGGCATCGGAGCCGGCGCCGGGCTCCGTCAGGCCGAGGCAGCCGATCGCGCGGCCGTCGCAGAGGGGCGGCACGAAGCGCTCGATCTGCTCCTTCGTCCCGGAGCGCAGGATGTTGTTCATGCAGAGGTTCTCGTGGGCGACCCAGGAGAGCCCGAGCGCATGGTTCCAGCGCGAGAAGGCCTGGAGCACGAGCCCGCTGGCGAAGAGATCGAGCTCGGCGCCGCCGAGGGCAGCCGGGACGGTGATCCCGAGGTAGCCCGCTCGCCCCAGCGCACGGAATTCCTCGTCCGGCCACCACTCCTCGTCGTCCATCCGGCGCGCCAGCGGCAGCAGCCGCTCCCGGGCATATCGGTCGGCGGCCTCGAGGATCGCGACCCGGTCTTCGCTCAGCTGGAAGGCATTCGACATGCGGCGTCCCATCCCCTGCATCGCGGCGCGCGAGTCGATCCCGCCGCGGAAGCCCGATGTTCGCAGACGCGCGCGGCGATGGCTTGACAGGCCCTGCTTTTTTTCAGAGCCTGCGCCGCAGGACGAGGAGATCTGTTTGTCGCCCAGCAAGTCCGGCAGGAACCGCAAGAGCGACGGGAGTGATGGGAGCGGCGAGAGCGGGAAGCCGGGCGCCGGCGCGCGCCCCGCGCAGCCCCGGCGCGGGCGCGATGGGCATTCCGCCGGAAAGAAGCCCGTGGCCAGCGCGAAGGGCTCGGCGCCGACCGCCGCCCCGGGCGAACGGGTCGTCCGGACCGAAGCGAAGGGGCCGGTCTTCTGGATCACGATCGACCGCGCCGAGCGCCGCAACGCGATCAACGACGAGGTCGCGAGCGGCATCGCGGCGGGACTCGTCGAGGCAGAGGCGCGCCCCGGAATCCGCGCCATCGTCCTGACGGGCGCCGGCAATCAGGCCTTCTGCGCCGGGGGCGATCTGCGGGCCGGCCCCGGCGACTCGCCCTTCGAGAGCGATCCGGCACGCCTCGACAACGCGATCCTCGATCTGTTCCGGACGTTCGAGCGATGCGGCCTCCCGACGATCGCGCGCGTCAACGGCCATGCGCTCGCGGGCGGGCTCGGATTGATGTGCGCCTGCGATCTCGCGATCGCGGTCGACACGGCGACCTTCGGCGTTCCCGAGACCGGCGTCGGACTCTTCCCGATGATGATCCTGCCCTATCTGCTGCGTGCGATGCCGCGGCGGCGCCTGCTCGAATGGTGCATCACGGGTGCACGCCATTCCGCGGCCGACGCCCTCGAGGCCGAGCTCGTCAATCGCGTCGTCCCGGCCGCCGAGCTCGACGCAGCGATGGACGCCCTGCTCGCGCAGATCACTTCGCGCTCGCCGACGGCGATCCGTCTCGGCAAGCGCGGACTGCGCGCCGTCGAGGACATGACGCTCGCGCAGGCTTTCGAATACGCGGGATTGATGCTGCCCAACATGGCGAGGACCGGGGATGCCCGCGAAGGCTTCCTCGCCTTCCGCGAGAAGAGGCCGCCCGAGTTCAGCGGAAGCTGAGCGCTCGCGCGGGCGCCGAACGGATCCGACCGGACGCGAACCGGATCGGACAGTGCGAATCGAACGCAGGCGACGAACCGGCAAGACGGGACGACGATGAGCCAGATCCGGGGACTCGGGAAGGTATTGATCGCGAACCGCGGCGAGATCGCCGTCCGGATCGCGCGGACGCTTTCCCGGCTCGACATCGCCTCCGCGCTCGTCGCCCACGCCGAAGACGCCGCGAGCCCGGCCGCGCGCGCCGTCGACGAGGTCCACCCGATCGAAGGTCCGACCCCCGTCGCTGCCCACCTCGACGGCGACCAGACGATCGCGATCGCGAAGCGGATCGGCGCCGACGCGATCCATCCCGGCTACGGATTCCTCTCCGAGAATGCCGACTTCGCCGAGCGTGTCGCCTCCGCGGGCCTGCGCTTCGTCGGCCCGTCGGCGACGTCGATGCGCCGGCTCGGCGACAAGATCGCATCACGGCGATTCGTGGCTAAGCTCGGCGTCCCCCTGACGCCCTCGGCGACGGAAGCCGAGGCGCCGAAGACGTTCCCGGCGCGCGCAGCGAAGATCGGCTTTCCGCTCCTCATCAAGGCCTCCGCGGGCGGAGGCGGCAAGGGCATGCAGATCGTCCGGGACGCCGGCGCGCTGCCCCAGGCCATCGAGCTCGCGCGCTCGGCCGCGCGACGTTATTTCGACGACGACCGCATCTATGCGGAGCGCTACGTCGAATCCCCACGCCACATCGAGGTCCAGATCCTCGCCGACAACCACGGCCAGGTCTTCCATCTCGGCGAGCGCGACTGCTCGATCCAGCGACGATTCCAGAAGCTGATCGAGGAGACGCCCGCGCCGGGTCTCGCGCCGGAGCTTCGCCAGTCGATCTGCGATCGGGCCGTGCAGATCGCCCGAGCCGCCGACTACCACAACGCCGGGACCGTCGAGTTCGTGCTGGCCCCGAACGGCGAGTTCTTCTTCCTCGAGATGAACACGCGCCTGCAGGTCGAGCATCCCGTCACCGAGATGGTGACGGGCGTCGATCTCGTCGAGCAGCAGCTTCGCGTCGCCGCCGGCGAGAAGCTCGCACTCCGGCAGGAGGACCTCCGGCCGAACGGCGCCGCGATCGAATGCCGATTGTGCGCAGAGGATCCCGACCGGGATTTCAATCCCGCGACCGGCGAGATCCTCGTCTTCGAGCCGCCCGGCGGGCCCGGCGTACGTCTCGATGCGGGCATCGCCGCCGGCCAGCGGATCACCACTGCCTTCGACCCGCTGCTCGCGAAGCTGATCGTGCACGGCAGCGATCGCGGCGAAGCGATCGCGCGCGCGATCCGCGCCCTCGAAGAGACGGTGATCCTCGGCTGCGCGACCAACGGGAGCTTCCTCGCGCGCGTCCTCGCACATCCCGACTTCCAGGCGGGCCGGGTCGAGACGGGCTTCCTGCCGGCCCATGCGGCGGCGCTCGCGAGTCGCCCGCTCGAAGAGGACGAACGACGTGTGGTTCTCGCCGCCGCAGCGCTCTCGAATCGCGATTTCCTCGAACGAATGAAGGCCGTGCCCGCGCTCCATGCCGCGATGGGCGCCTGGCGGAACTGAGGACGAGCTTGGGTTACGACTTCGAACTCGATGGTCGCGATGCGCGCGTGACGCCGGCCGGCTCCGCCGCCGGCGCTGCGCCGATGCTCGAGATCGACGGCTTCCGCCTGCAGGCGGCGCTCGAGCCCGGCACGAAGACCGGCGAATACTTCCTGAGCCGCGACGGGCGCCGCGAGCGGCTCTTCATCGCCACGCGCCACGACGTCCACTTCATCCACTGGCGCGGCCGGAGCCATCGCATCGAAGTCTGGAACGCTCTCGATCGCGCCCGCCAGGCCGCGCTCCGCGCCGGCGGCGCCGAGGAGATCCGCGCCCCGATGCCCGGCGTCGTCGTCGGCATCGCCGCCCTGCCCGGCGCCGAGGTCGAGCCGGGCGCCGTCCTGCTCACGATCGAGAGCATGAAGCTGCAGACCGCGATCACCGCGACCCATGCCGCGCGGGTCGCCGAGATCTGCGTCGCCGCGGGCGACCACTTCGACCAGGGCGCCGTGCTGATCCGTCTCGAGGCCCGCACCGGCGAAGAGGCCGCGGCCGCGACCGATGCCCCCGAGCGAAGTCCCAAAAAGAGGAAGTCGAAGAAATGATGCGCCGTATCGAGAGCCGGATCGATCGCCACGGCGCGACCTATCAGCGCTTCCGCGCCGCGAACCTCGCCCGCATCGGCGAATTCCGCCACCGCCAATCGGGCGCGCGCTTCGATCGCCCCCAGCGCGATCTCGACCGCCTCGCCCACCACGGCAAGCTCTTCGTCCGCGAGCGCATCGAACGCCTGCTCGACCCCGGGACGCCCTTCCTCGAGCTCTCGTCGCTCGCGGCGAACAGCGAGTACGACGGCGATTCCAAGGGCGCCAGCGTCGTCACCGGCATCGGGATCGTCGCCGGACGCGAGGTGATCGTCCGCGCCGACGATCCGTCGATCAAGGGCGGCGCCTGGTATCCGCTGACGGTGAAGAAGAACGTGCGCTGCCTCGACATCGCAATCGAGAACCGGCTGCCCGTCGTCCACATGTGCGACAGCGCGGGCGGCTTCCTGCCGCTCCAGGCCCAGCTCTTCGCCGATCGCGTTTCGGCCGGCCGGATCTTCCGCAACCAGTCCGTGCTCTCGCAGATGGGCGTCCCCCAGCTCTCGCTCGTCTTCGGCCATTGCACGGCGGGCGGCGCCTACATCCCGTCGCTCTCGGACTACTCCGTCATCCTGCGCGGCAACGGCGGCATCTTCCTCGGCGGGCCGCCGCTCGTGAAGGCCGCGACGGGCGAGATCGTCGACGCGAATACGCTCGGCGGCGCCGACGTCCACACGCGCGTCAGCGGGGTCGCCGACTACGCGGCCGATTCGGAGGAGGAGGCGATCCTGCTCGGGCGCGAGATCGTCGCCCAGTGGACGCGGGGCGAGAAGACGCGGATCGAGACGCGCGAGCCCGAGGAGCCCGCCTACGATCCCGAGGAGCTCTATGGGATCATCCCCGACGACATCAAGATCCAGTTCGACATGCGCGAAGTCATCGCGCGCATCGTCGATGGCAGCCTCTTCCACGAATACCAGCCCGACTACGGCACGACACTCGTCTGCGGCTTCGCCTGGATCTGGGGGCAGAAGGTCGGAATCCTCGCCAACAACGGCGTGCTCTTCAACGACTCCTCGCTGAAGGGCGCGCATTTCATCGAGCTCTGCAACCAGAACCGGACACCGCTCGTCTTCCTGCAGAACATCACCGGCTTCATGGTCGGACGCGAATACGAAGCCCGCGGCATCTGCAAGGACGGCGCGAAGTTCATCATGGCGCAGTCGTGCAGCGTCGTGCCCAAGTTCACGGTCATGGTCAACGGCTCCTTCGGCGCCGGGAACTACGGCATGTGCGGACGCGCCTACGACGGCCGCTTCATCTTCAGCTGGCCGAACCATCAGATCGGGATCATGGGCGCGGAGCAGGCGGCGAACACGCTGGCCGACGTCAAGATCCGCCAGCTGGAGCGCGCCGGGGAGACGCTCTCGCCCGAGGCGATCGAGGCGATCCGCCGGCCGGTGCTGGAATCCTTCGAGCGGGAGTCGACCGCCTACTACGCGACCTCGCAGCTCTGGGACGACGGCATCATCGATCCCGTCGATACCCGCAACGCCCTCGGCATCGCGATCAGCGCGTCGCTCCATGGGCCGATCGAGAAGCCGAGCTACGGGGTCCTGCGGCTTTGAGCCCTCGCGAGAGCCAGGGACGGCGCGACGAAGATTCCCATGCCGGAGCGCCTGCCAGCGAAGCCCCGCTGGAGCGGCCGACCGTCTTCCGGGCCGATCTGTTCGCGGGCCGCACGCTGCTCGTCTCGGGCGCCGGAACGGGCATCGGCCGCGGGATCGCCTGCCTCTTCGGTCAGCTCGGCGCGCGCGTCGTGCTCTGCGGCCGCAGTGCGGAAAAGCTCGAGACGACCGCGCGACGACTGGAGCGGATCGGAGCCGCGTCGCTCGTCCAGCCGACGAACATCCGCGATCCCGAGCAGATCGACGCGCTCTTCGCCCGGATCGAGGCCGAGGGCTGGAGCGTCGACTTCCTCGTCAACAACGCCGGCGGCCAGTTTCCGCAACATTCGATCGATCTCTCCGACAAGGGCTGGCGCGCCGTCGTCGATACCAACCTGAACGGCAGCTGGACGATGATGCAGCGGGCTGCGCGCTTCTGGGAGCGGACACGCGGGGCCGGTGCCATCATCAACATCATCGCGCCGCATCGCCGCGGGATGTACGGCCTCGCGCATACCGTCGCGGCGCGGGGGGCCGTGGCCGACCTGTCCCGCAACCTCGCCGTCGAGTGGGCCCCGCGCGGCATCCGCATCAACTGCGTGCTTCCCGGACCGATCGAGACCGAGGGACTCGAGGTCTATTCGGACGAGGCCCGCGCGGCGCTCGCGCAGCAGAACCCGCTCCGGCGTCTCGGCGACGTTCAGGACGTCGCCGAGGCGGTCGCCTACCTCTGCGCGCCGTCGGGCCGCTTCGTGACGGGCGAAACGCTCGTCGTCGACGGCGGGCATCAGCTCTGGGGCGAGCTGTGGATGGCAGGGCGACCCGCCGGCTGGGAAGGCTGAGCGCCTTCCGCGCTCGGGCTCAGCGCGCGGGAAAGAGGACGACGGGGTCGTAGCGCGGCAGCGTCGTGAAGCGGAGCTCGGGATTCTCCGCCGCCTTCGCCTTCAGAAAATCGAGCGTCTGCTCGCCGTCGCCCGAGAGCAGCGTCGCGAAGCGCTTCTCGCCGGTGAACGGGCCTTCGATCGGGCCCATCAGGCTGTCCCAATGGATCGGGATCACGCGCTTCGCGCCCGTCGTTTCGACCGTCTCCGCCCAGTAGGTCTCGCGGTAGTCGGCCGTCTGGGTTCCGAGCCCGCCGATCCCGAGGAAGACGACGTCGGCGTCGAACCCTTCGAGACCGTCCGGGACGTATCCGGCGCTGCCCTGCACGAGGAACTGCCCGAGCGGATGGCGGACGTGGATCGCGTAGGGCGTTCCCAGGCGATAGTCGAAAGCACCGACCGGAGGGACGAGCGGCGATTCGATCTCGGGATCCTCGAGCGCCTGCTTGCGGACCGCGGGATCGGGGAACTCGAAATGGCGGGTCTCGATCAGCGTGATCTCGAAGCGGCCGAATGCGACGGGCTCGCGGTCCACGGCGAGTCGGATCTGCGACTCGGGCAGGCCGACACCGCGCGCGATGTTCGCGGTCGAAGGCGAGCCGAGCAGGACGGCACCCGTCCGCCTTGCGACCTCCGGCGAATCCATCGCATGATCGAAATGGGAATGGACGGGAATCACGACGGCGAGACGCGAGGCGCCATTGCGTTCGAGCCCGCGCTCGATCGCCTCGAGGTCCGGCGCGATCTCGCCGCGGAGCAGCTGGCGCGCCCCGAAGCGCGAAAACCAGCCGTCGACCATCCAGGCCGTCTCACCGTCGGAGAAGAGCAGCGTCGACGTGCCCGTGAAGCGGACCGTGATCGATCCCGGCGGAATCGCTCGGCTGGCGGGGATCGCCCAGGCGGGATCCACGGGCGGCGGCGACGTCGTTCCGAACAGGAAGACCGCAGCCGCCGCCAGTGCGCAGACGAGCCCCAGGGCCAGCGCGAGAAACGCCCTGCGCCGCTTTCCGGACCGCCCCTGCCCGGAATCCCGAACCGTCGCAGCCCCCGCTCCCGTCAAGCGGCCCTCGCCGGCCGGCGGCTCGCGAGCACCGTCAGCCCGATCATCATCAGGATCCCCGTTCCGGGCTCCGGGACGACGCTGATCAGCTCTCCGCCGAGCAGCTGCAGGACCTGCGTCGTCGGATGAACCGTGTCGAAGAACGCGAAGTCGTCGCAAGTCGGCGCGCCGCCCGGCGCCGGAGCGCCGGACCCGAGACAGGCGGTCGTCGTGTCCAGCCCCGCCGGCAAGCCGAAGAGCGCGGGATTCGCGAGCAGCTGATCGGACCAGGCGATCGTGTCGAAGTAGTAGGCGTTCGAGGGCAGCACCGCCTGGATCGCTGCGTTGATGTCGATCGAGGCCTGTCGACCGGCAGCGGCCGCCTGCGGACCGAAAGGCGCGAGCTCGGGGATGCCGCCGACGTTGCCGACGCCGACGAACAGGAAGTGCTGTGCGCCAGCCGACTGAAGGAAGCCGATCGAGGTCGATACCGCGGCCGCCGCCGCGTCGATCACGGCCTGTCGCGCCGCACCCGCCAATCCGCCCAGCAGGATGTCGCGGACGTCGTTGCCGCCGACGTTGATCATGATCAGCGTGCTCGGTTCGATCGGTGTGCTCCCTGCGCGGGTCAGGAACGAGACGGTCTGCGCCGCGAGGTCGGGCAGGAAATCGCCGTCGTTGCGAGCGCGCGCTCCGCCGAACGCGAAGTTGTCGCCGCCGAAGAGCGAGCCGACGGAGTTCGTGCCCTCGATCTCCTGATTCAACACGTCGGCGGGGTTGATCCCGTTCGTGAAGCGGCCGCCGAAATAACCCGCCGAAGCCGGGGCGGGATCGGGGAAACCAGCTCCGATCGCGGCCGCCTGGGTATTGCCCTGATCGACGATGCTGTCGCCAAACACGATCAGGTTCGTGAACGGAAGCGCGTGGGCAGCTCCCGCGGCGAAGACCGGGACGATCACCGCGGCGACGAGAAATCGAAGACCCGCGCAGCGCGCTGCGAACGCAAGGAGACGCCTCATCCGAATCACTCCTTCCCAGGGTGGCTCTCTCCGCAGGTGTGCGGAGACGGACGATTTCGTTCTACTACACTGCCCAATTACGGGTCAATCGAATTCACGACACCGACGGTCAGGGCGCGGGACTGCGATGGGATCCCTCTCGAGCGAACGAAGATCGGAACGCACCGCCGTGAGGGATTCCGGCGCGAATGCGGCTCGAGCCCGGTTCGCGATCGTCTGCCTGCTGCTCGCGTGCATCGCCTGCGCGACGTCGCCGGCACGACGACGACTCGCCTACTCGCCCGAGGCATTTCGCGATGCGCTCCTCGAGCGGGCGCCGGAGATCGGCGAGCCGCTAGCCCGACCGCCCTTCGCGATCGATGCCGCGATCGTCGAGCGCGCGCGACGCGTGATCGAGGCCGTGCCGCTCGGTCCGCCGCGCGTCCAGGCGCTCGTCGACTTCCTGTCGGCCCCGGAGCCGGGGGGTCTCGGCCTCGTCTACGACTGGTCGGTATCGGCGAGCGCCGAACGGACGCTCGAGCTCCGGCGCGGCAACTGTTTCGCGATGGCGAGCGTGATGGTGGGTCTCGGGCGCGGCCTCGGCTGGCCGATCTACTACGCCGAAGCGCGGCCGCCGGAGCCGGAGACGCTGCAGTTCGAGGACGTGCGGGCCCTCTCGGACCACATGGTCGTCCTGATCGTCGCGAAGACGGTGAAGCAGATCGTCGACTTCACGGGGCTCTTGAAGGACGGCTACGACGTCGTGCCCATCTCGGACCTGCGCGCCTACGCCCATCTCGTGAACAATGTCTCGGGCCAGCGGGTCATGAACGCCGAGCGGGCCTCCAGCGAAGCCGATTGGGAGGCCGCCCGGGAGGGCTTCGAGCTGGCGACCCGCATCGATCCCTCGCTCGGCCGCGCGTGGAACAACCTCGGGATCGTGTACCGTCGGCTGGGGCGGATCGAAGACGCGCGCGAGGCCTATCATCGCGCACTTTCGCTCGACGCGGGCTTCGGATCCGCCGAGCACAATCTCAGCCTGATGGAGACCCGCTCGGGCGGTGCGCCGAGCCTGATCCAGACCGAATCGCCGCAGCCATCGCCATGAGGAAATTCCCGTCTTGACCGATCCGCTCGAAGGAATCGCCTTCTACGCCGTCTTCGTGTTCTCCGTGACGATCCACGAGGCCGCCCACGCCTGGGCCGCGATGCTCGGTGGCGACCTCACGGCCTACAACGGCGGCCAGGTCTCCATCGATCCGCTCCCGCACATGCGGCGGGAGCCCTTCGGAATGGTCGTCCTGCCGCTGATTTCGGTGCTCGTCTCGGGTTTCCCGATCGGTTATGCGAGCGCGCCCTTCGATCCGAACTGGGCCGCGCGTCATCCACGCCGCGCCGCCTGGATGGCGCTTGCCGGCCCGGGTGCGAACCTCGCGCTCACGCTGATGGCGTTCGCGGCGATCCGTATCGGGGCGTCGATGGAGCATTTCATGGCCCCCGATTCGATCGGGTTCCGTCAGGTCACCGCATCCGTCGGCGATGCGAGCAGCCTCACCGCCGCCGTCGCATTCCTGTTGTCGATCTTCTTCTCGATGAACCTGCTGCTCTTCGTGCTCAACATGCTCCCCGTCCCGCCCCTCGACGGCAGCGGCGCCCTGCCCCTCCTCCTGCCGGAACGCCTCGTCGAGTCCTACCGCACCCTCTTCCAGCAGCCGATCGTCGCGATCGTCGGGCTTCTGCTCGTCTGGAACTTCGCCGGCGAGATCTTCCGCCCCTGCTTCTTCTACGTCGTCCAGCTTCTCTACCCCGGCGTCGCCTACGAATGACCCCAGCCGGATCCCCACCTCGCGTCCGAGAAGGCACGCCGATCGCCCCCCAAGAACGGCGGGACGTGCGAACGATTCCGCGCACACGGCGCGAGTGTCCCGGGCGGGCGGTGCGGGGTGAGATGTAAAGGAAGTGCGCGCAGCACGGCGACGGACGCGCCGGCGAGTCTCGACGCGCACGTCCGAGCCACGAACCCCGCGCCGCCCGCCAGGGACACACGGCACGGCCTCCGCCGCCGTGCGCGCGTCCGCTACCAGAGACGGGGATCGAAGCGGACGCTGACCCCGCCCATGATCTGGTACTGGATGGGCTCGGGGTCGTTCAGGCTCGAGACGAAGTTGAAGCGGCCGCGATCGGTCTGCTCGGAGACCGATGGATCGCGGTCGGTCGAGAACCAGGACAGGCGGCCCTGCAGAAAGAAGCCGAACATCATCGGACCCTGCTCGTAGGCATCGACCGAGAAGGTCTCGATGAGGCTGATGCCATGGAAGAGTTCGAGGTCGCCTTTCGCCGTCAGGAACTCGGACTCGGTTCGTGGGTTGCCCAATGGAGCCGTACTCCTGCGCTGGAACTCTCCTTCGGCCTGCACCGCCATGCCGATGTATTCGAAGCCCTGCGCGAAGTGGAATTGTTCCTCGTCGAAGGGAAGCGTGAAGTCGATCGCGATACCGGCCGTCCAGAGGTAGTCGATCGAAGTCTGGCTGCGCAGACGGATGTTGCAGGTCGACGCATTCGCGCCTCCGACCTGCGCGGGACAGTTCTCGGAGAATTCGGATTCGCTGGAATTGAATTGCAGGCCGACCCGGTTCGAGATGAGGCTTCGCGAGATCGGGAACTGGACGCTGCTCGTCATCACCAGGCGGGGTCGCGTCGGGATGGGCAGCTCGAGTGGCGTCAGGAGGTCCAGGCCGAGGCCGAAATGCGGGGAGATGAGGGAGTCGGCACTGTCTTTGAGCGTGGTGCTTCCGGTCGCCGTCGGTATGGAAGCACTTCCCTTCTGGGCCTGAACGAGAACGCCGATTCCGAGGTTCAGGCGAGGCTCCCATCCGGTCGAATCCCGCGCGCCGGCGGCATCCGCCGCGTCGGCAGCGATCGGAGCATCCCGGTCCGGGACCGGCTGCGCGGCGGCGCGATTCGAGGCCGTCGAGCCGATGCCGATCGCCGCGACGAGCAGGAAGCACGCGAGCAGCCCACGACCGATTCGGGTCACGACTTCTCTCCCTCGCCGGCGATCGCATCCGCCTGCTTCAACTGCTTCTTCCGGACGGCGTGCATGCCGCGCACGGCGCGCTCGACCTCGGGCGGAACGCCCTTTTCGGCCATGTAGCGCTCGACGAATGGGTGATCCCTGCGCGACCACATCACGAGGATCTGCTTGAGCGATGCGATCTTGTCGCCGGGTGCTTGAATTCGTTCCGCGGAGGCCAGTGCCTTCTCCAGATCGACGGAGATCAAGTACTGCGTGAGCGGATAGCGCATCGCAGCGTCGACGCGGGGATCGCCGAGGCGAGCGGCGATCCATTCGGACGCGCCGGGGCCGTCCTGGCGAAGGTAGTGATACGCACCGGCACGCAGCGCCGCATGGCGACCTTTCGAATCCGGGCGCTCGAGCAGCCATTCGAGATTCCCGAGCGCATCGCGAGCACCCCAGGTCTCAGAGATCTGCTCGAGAAAACTTCCCGGCGGCAACTTCGCCTCGACGGTCTCGTACCACTGCGCCGCCTGCCTTCCGTCGACGCCCGCGAGACTGACCAGCGCCGTCTGCAGCGCGTCGATCTTGAGGGCGTTGTCTCCTTCCCAGGGAATGGAATCCACCCAGGCTCGCGGCGCTGCCGTCCCCGCCCGATAGAACTGCAGCAGCGCCTTCGTGATGACCCATCTGCGGCCCTCGTCGGCGGGAAAGCTCGACAGCAGGCGGGTCAGCTCTTCGTGTTGACCCGCCGCGGCGAGGCCCTCGACGGTCGCATCGACCACGAGGTTGCGGACGGTCTTGCCTTCCGGGCGGTCCGTCCCGAGCGATTCGAGCGCGAAGATCCTCGCGTCCTCCGCTCCGTCGCGGCGCGTCCAGAAGAACACGACCTCGGAGATCGCGCTCCGCCCCACTCGCGGCGCGCGCCATTTCGCGAAGCGTTCGAGCGCCACCTTCGGATCGATCCGCGCCCAGGCATTGGCGAAGAGCCGGACCTCGTCGCGGTCGAGGCCGTCGACCGCGGCTTCATAGGCTTCCATCGCGCCCTCGACGTTCCCGGCATCGACCTTCCGCATCAGATCCGTGATCCGATCGATCCGGTCGAGGGTGTCCGAAATCACGAGCGCCTCTGCCACGGCCTGCTTCATGGCTTCGCGATCGAGCGATGCATCGCCGAGCTTCGCAGGCGGGGGATCTGCCGGCGGCGAACAGGCCAGGACGAAAGCGACGAGCGTCGCCAGGAGAGCACAGAGCCGGTTCCGATCGGAGCGTCGCATCGTCAGAATTTCACCGTGGCCGTCACACCGTAGGTTCGGGGGTCACCGACGGCGTGCAGAATTGCGCGACGCAGGCGCGCGAGGTTGAAGACGTCGACCGTGTAGGCCTGGTCGGTCAGGTTCTCGACCCAGCCCGAGAGCTCGAAGCTGTCGCTCGGGTCCTTGTAGGTCAAGCGGAAGTTGAAGAGCCAGAGGGGATCCTGCTTGAGCAGGGGCGAGTTCGACGGATCGAAGAAGACCTCGTCCTTGAACGTCCAGTCGACGCGCGGAATCAGCGTCCCCCAATCGCCGCCGAGCGGCCACGCCGCGAACCCGATGAACGAGTACTCCGGCGAGTTGACGAGGCGATTGCCGGTGAAGTCCTCGGTGATCGTGATCGGCTCACCGCTGGGCCCCGGGACGGTCTGGGAGTTCACGAAATCGGTGTACGTGC
>CAUJGH010000268.1 GCA_963169575.1 Myxococcota bacterium
GGGACGGGCATGAAGGTCCCGCCGCCGCCCGCGCCGAAGAATAGCCGAGGCGGCGCGCTGCGGACGCTCTCGTGCGCGGCCTGCGCCCAGCCGGGCAGGGCTTCGGCGGCCGCAGCGGCGCCGGGCTCGCCCTGGGCCCAGGCGGCGGAAGCGGCGACTGCGACCAGGGCGAATCCGGCGGCGAGCGTGGGGCGGGGCGTCGAGATGGCGGCGTCTCCGAAGTCGGTGGGGCGCCGGAAGCATATCCGCTCGTGCGCACGCTGGATCCCGTTGCCGGCTCGATTGCAGCGCCCATCGGGATCGAGTACCAACGATCGGCCGGTTCGCCTGCCGCCGCCCGGTCGGACGTCCATGTTCTTCTTCGACTTCGCCAACTACTTCAAGATGATCCGCCTCGCCTGGAACGAGAAGGTTCCGAAGGCACGCCACTACTATCTCTTCGTCCTGCTCGTCGCGGTCCCGATCGTCTCGAGCTTTCATGCGATCTGCTTCCTGCTCGACCGGCTCTTCTACCCGGATCTGCGCAAGGTCGAGGTCAAGGCGCCGATCTTCATGGTCGGCCATGCCCGCAGCGGCACGACCCTGACCCACCGGCTGCTGAGCCAGGACGGCGGCCGCTTCAGCTCCTTCCTCCTCTACGAGCTCTACTTCCCTTCGCTGATCCAGAAGAAGCTGATCCGCCAGGTCGCGCGCATCGACGCGGAGCGCTGGCGCGGCCTGCTCGCCGGGCAGCTGCGCGCCTGGGAAGACTGGCGCTACGGCCCGAGTCGCCACATGCACGAGATGGGGCTGACCGAGCCCGAAGAAGACGACATCGTCCTCTACTGGTCGATGGCGGCGGGCTTCTGGATCACGAAGATGCCCTACATGGGCGATCTCGATTTCTACTACATGAACGACTGGCCGGAGCGCAAACGCCGGCGCTACAACGACTTCTACCGCGAGTGCATCAAGCGGCAGCTCTATCTGAACGGTCCGGAAAAAATCCATCTCAGCAAGAACCCGATGTATTCGGGCCGTGTCGCCTCGCTCCACGAAGCGTTTCCGGACGCGCGTTTCATCGTCAACGTGCGCGATCCGAACGAGACGATCCCGAGCCTGCTCAAGCTCGTGCGCGCCGGCTGGAAGCAGCTCGGCTGGGATCCGGAGCGCCAGAAGCGCTGCCTCTCGATTCTCGCCAGCCAGTCCTGGCATACCTACAAGCATCCGATCGAGTTCCTCGACGCGCATCCGAACGTCAAGGGCGCGATCGTCGACTATCGCGACCTGACGGCCGATCCCGCCGCGACGATCGAAAAGCTCTACCAGGATCTCGACCTGCCGATGACGACCGAATTCCGCGAGCAGCTCGCGCAGCAGGGCAAACGCGAGCGCGAGCACAAGACGCGCCATACCTACAGCCTCGAGGAATTCGGCCTCGAGCCCGAGGCGATCCGGACGAACCTGGCCGAGCTCTTCGAGCGATTCGGCTGGGATCGCTGAAGCCGAGAAGATCCGGGCCGTCCACGCCCGACGCGAACCGCCGACCCCCAACGCGAGGAAGTCCCGATGAGCAATGCGAACGCGAAGAGCGATGCGATCGATGCCGAGAAGAAGCTGCGCGCCGTCTGGGACGAGGTGATCGGCCTGCTCGGCGAGGCGCGCGACGCGATCGATCAGCCCCGGCTGATGCCGCCGCCGCCTTCCGACCGCAATCTCGCCGAGGGCTACCGCTACCTGATGGGCTTCGTGCACAACGCGATCGAACGCTCCTTCCATCAGGATCCCGTCCGCCCGCATTTTCGCAACGCGCTCTCGATCATCACGCGCAGCACGATCGACAACCCCGACGCGATCTACTTCTCGACCCCGATCGACGGCCGCAAGACCTACCGCCTGCGCGGCGAGATGGGCGACGCGCGCCATTGGAAGGGCGAAGCGCCGGCGCCGACCGGCCGCAAGGCGCCGCATTACATGATCTTCGAGGCGAGCTGGGGCTGCCTCGCCGGCGACTCCGGCAATCTCCAGGAACTCCGCCCGGGCATGAAGACGCAGACGGGCCGGATCGATTGCTCTTCGATCGAGGTGAATCCCGACGGCTCCTTCGAGATCGTCTTCGCGCCGGAGCGGCCGGCGGGTTGGAAGGGCAACTTCGTCTCGACGCTGAAGGTCGTGAAGCAGCCGCATCCGACGAAGCCCGAGACGCCGCCCGAGCGCTATGCGGAATACATCAGCGGGCGCCAGATCTTCGAGGATTGGGCGCGCGAGGACGCGATCCATTTCGAGATGGTGCAGGAAGGCGCCGAGGGGACGGCGCCGCCGCCCTACGACGCGGAGCAGGCCGCCGCGCAGCTGCGGACCTTCGGCGAGACGGTGCGCAATCAGATCCAGTTCTGGAACGCCTTCTGGACGATCCCGATGGGGACCTACGGCCCGCGGCCCGGCGCCCTGCCGGGCATCGCGTTCCCGAGAAACGCCTTCAATCAGATCAACGCCGCCTCGGCCGCGACGGGCGGCGGCATGTCGACGAACCTCTATGCGGGCGGTGTCGGCGAGATCGGCCCCGACGAGGCGATCATCATCGAGAACCGCATCAAGAAGAAGCCGAACTACGTCGGCTTCCAGCTCGGCAATCTCTGGGGCGAGTCGCTCGAATACGCGAACCGCTGCAGCAGCCGCAACGGCCATCAATCGGTCGTCGATTCGGATGGCGTCATCCGCCTCGTCGTCGCCCACGCGGATCCGGGCGTCCACAACTGGCTCGATACGACGGGCCAGCCCGTCTTCTTCATGTCCCCGCGCTGGGCCTACAGCCAGCAGCCCGAGCCGCCGGACTGGCCCTCGATCTCGATGAAGGTCGTGAAGGCGAAGGACGTGCTCGCGTCCCTGCCCGCGGACACGAAGCGCGTGACGCCCGAGGAGCGCCGCGCCGAGATCGCGATCCGCCAGCGCCATGTCGTGAAGCGCTACCGGGTCTTCTGAGATGCGGTCGATCGACGAGCGAGCGCGCCCGTGATCCTCGACGCCTTCCGTCTCGACGGGAAGACGGCGATCGTCACCGGCGCGGGCCGCGGCATCGGCGCCGAGATCGCGCGTTCGTTCGCGGAGGTCGGGGCCGCGATCGTCTGCGTCGCGCGGACGCGCGAAGAGCTGCTGCGGACCTGCGGCGCGATCGAGGCGATCGGCGGCCGGGCGATCCCGGTCGACTGCGATCTCGTCGCGGGCGACTCGGCCGAGCAGATCGTCGACGCGGCGCTCGCGGCCTACGGACGGATCGACGTGCTCGTCAACAACGCGGGCGGCGGGGGCCACGTCCCGACGCGCCATGCGGCGGACGCGCATTTCGACGCGGCGATGGCGCTCAACTTCAAGGTGCCCTTCTACCTGACGCGCGCGGTCGCGCCGCACATGAAGGTCCGCGGCGGCGCGGTCGTCAACATCTCGTCGGGCTTCGCACGGGCGGCGAACGTCGGCTCGATCCCGTACGGCGGCGCGAAGGCGGCGCTCGAGCAGCTGACGCGCATGATGGCGATGGAATACGCGCCGGCGATCCGCGTGAACGGGATCCGGGTCGGGGCCGTCACGACGGAGAACATGCAGCGCAATCTGCTCGACGCGATGCCGGGGATCAGCGAGAAGCTCGCCGCCTGGACGCCGCTCCAGCGCCATGGCACGCCGGCGGACATCGCCCAGGCCGCGCTCTTTCTCGCATCGCCGGCGTCGAGCTTCGTGACGGCGCGGATCCTGCCCGTCGACGGCGGCGTCGTCCTCGAGCGCTCGGCGATGGAGCTGATCGCGCGGGCGGAGAAGATGGCGAAGGGCTGACGCGACGGCGCGGGCGGAGGCGGGAACGAGCATGGCGAAGGCGAGAGAGACGGCGAAGAACGGCGCGGCGCGGGTCGCCCCCCGGTTCGCGGCATTTCGCGAGAAGTATGGACCGGCGGCGATCGTGACGGGCGCGGCGCAGGGCATCGGCCGTGCCTTCGCGGACGCGATCGCGGCGCGGGGGCTCGCGGTGTATCTGGTCGACGTCCAGGCGGAGCCCGTCGAGCGCGCCGCGCGGGAGGTCGAGGCGCGGTTCGGGGTGCGCGCGCGGCCGGTCGTCGTCGATCTCTCGCGCCGCGACTGCCTCGATCGTCTGCGGGCCGCGGTGCCCGCCCAGGAGATCGGCCTGCTCGTCTGCAACGCGGCGATCGGCCAGGAGGGCCCGTTCCTCGACGAGCCGCTCGAGGCCATCGCCCGCGCCATCGACGTCAACTGCCACGCCTCCGCCGCGCTCGCCCACGGATTCGGCGGCGAGATGGCCCGCCGTGGCCGGGGCGGCATCATCCTGCTCGCCTCGGGGACCGCGCTCCAGGGCTCCCCGCGTTATGCGAGCTATGCGGCGACCAAGGCCTTCAACCTCGTGCTCGGCGAGAGCCTCTGGTACGAGCTGCGCGACGTCGGCGTCGACGTGCTCTCCTTCGTGCCGGGCCCGACGAATACGCCCGGGCTCCGGCGGAGCCTGCCGAGCTTGAAGGAGGGCGTCGCGATCGGACCGATCCAGCTGCCGGGGGAGACGGCGGAGATCGCAATCCGGGCGCTGGGCCGCGCGGCCAGCGCCTCGCGGCAGAGGGATCATGCGGCACAGCTGGCTGCGCGAAGGCGGCGCGCCGACGCGAACGCCGCGCGGGATTGGAAGCGGGAAGCTCGCAACGAAGGAGGGAAGTCATGACGTCGATCCGAAGGCTGCGCGAGGTTCCGCGCTTCGACCGCGAGGTCGACGTCGTCGTCATGGGGCTCGGCCTGGCGGGCGCGTCGGCCGCGCTCGAAGCGAAGGCAGCGGGCGCCGACGTCCTCGTCGTCGAGCGCTCGGGCGCGGGGGGCGGCGCGTCGGCGCTTTCGGGCGGCCTCATCTACATGGGCGGCGGAACGCCGGTCCAGAAGGCTGCGGGCTTCGAAGACAGCGAAGAGAACATGTTCAAGTTCCTGATGGCCGTGTCCAGTCCCGGGGCGGATGAAGAGAAGATCCGCGTCTTCTGCGCCGACTCGATCGAACATTTCCACTGGTTCGAGAAGCAGGGCGTCCCCTTCAAGCGCAGCTTCTACGACGAGCCCGGCCTCGAATCGCGCACCGACGATTGCCTCGTCTACACCTCCGGCGAGGACTGCGCGCCCTGGAACACGATCGCGACCCCTGCTCCGCGGGGCCACAAGGCCCAGGTCGTCCAGAAGGGCGGCGGCCTGCTGATGAAGATCATGCTCGAGGCGGTCGGCCGCGAATCGATCCCCGTCCTGACCGACACGCGGGGCGAGGCGCTCGTCGTCGCGGACGACGGTGTCGTCTGCGGCCTCGTCGTCAAGCATGCCGGCGCGGAGCTCGCCCTTCGCGCGCGCCGCGGCGTCGTGCTGGCCGCGGGCGGCTTCATCATGAACGAGGCGATGTGCGCCCTCCACGCGCCCGTCCTCAACCGCGTCACCGACCGCAACGGAACCCCCGGCGACGACGGCACCGGCATCCGCCTCGGTCAGTCCGCCGGCGGCACGGCGATCCGCATGCATCTCGGCGAGGTCGCGCTCCCCTACACGATTCCGAACCCGCTCTCGAAGGGCGTCTACCTCAACACGCGGGGCCAGCGCTTCATCAACGAGGACACCTATCACGGTCACGTCGGCATCGCGGGCCTCTACAAGGAGGCCGGCGAGCTCTTCCTCCTGCTCGACGACGCGACCTTTCGCCGCGGCCTCGTCGGGCTCCAGCCGAGCTGGGTCGCCGAGACCTTCGAGGAGCTCGAGGCCGAAGCGGGCTTTCCGCCCGGATCGCTGGTCGAGACGATGACGCTCTACAACCGGCACGCCGCGCAGGGGCGGGATCCCGTCTTCGGCAAGCGCCCCGAGCGCATCGTTCCCCTCGTGAACCCGCCCTATGCGCTGGTCGACTGTCGCGTCTCGCAGGGCGCGATCTGGTCGGGCTTCACGATCGGTGGCCTGCGAACCAGCGTCGACGGGGAGGTCCTCGACTACGCGGGCGACCCGGTGCCCGGCCTCTTCGCCGCGGGCCGGACGGCGGCGATCTTCAGCGGCCATGGTTATGCGGGCAGCGGCGCCTCGCTCGCGGACGCGAGCTATTTCGGCCGGCGGGCGGGTCGGGCGATCGCTCGCGCCGGCGGCCGCTGAATCCGGCCGGTTCCCGCCCGGTCCCCCAGCGCGCGCCCCTGCGGCGCATCCAGAGGAGATCCCATGATCAAGCTCGTCTTTTGTTGTCGTCGCAAGGCCGGGATGACCCGCGAGCAATTCCAGAAGCGCTGGCTCGAGGTGCATGGGCCGCTCGTTCGCCGCCTGCGCACGGATCTGCCCATGATGAAGCGCTATGTCCAGAGCCATACGCTCGCTGGAGCGGTCGGCGATGCGGTCAACGACGGTCTGCGCGCGTCGCGCGGCGTGAAGGAGCCCTACGACGGGATCACGGAGGTCTGGTTCGACGATCTCGCCTCGATGGGCGGGGGCGGAGGCGAGGCGGCCGTCGCGGCCGGGCAGCGATTGCTGGAAGACGAAGGGGAGTTCATCGACTTCGCGGGATCGGCGGTCTTCGTGACGGAGGAGCACGAGATCTTCTAGGAGCGAAGGATCGTCGTGCCCATCACGGCACGATCACGGCTCGCCCCGCCAGCTGCCCCGCCGCGAGCTTCTCGAAGGCCTTCGCCGAGTCGGCGATGTCGAAGAACTCGACGTCGTTGCGGAGCAGGCCCTGCTCGGCGAGCTCGATCGCCGAGCGCGTGTCCTCTGCCGTCCCGCCGACGAACGAACAGATCGAGGCGCCCTTGCCCGAGAGGGCGCCCATGAGCGGCGCTTCGAGCTTGCCCTCGCCGGCGCCGATGAGCGCATAGCGGCCGAGCTTCGCGAGGGAGGCGATGCTGGTCGCGATCGTCGCGGTCGTGCCGACGAAATCGAGCACGGCGTCGGCGCCGCGGCCGTCGGTGCGCTTCAGGAGCTCGCCGGCGACGTTCTCGAGGGCGCCGTCGACGACCTCGTCGGCGCCGAGCTCGATCGCGCGGGCGCGTTTGTCGGGGGCGACGTCGGCGACGACGATGCGCGCGGTCGTCAGGATCTTGAGGTACTGGATCGCGAAGCTGCCGAGGCCGCCGGCGCCGATCACGAAGGCGGTGCGGCCGGGGCCGAGGCGGTCGGTGACGCGGCGGACGCCGTGGAACGAGGTCGAGCCGGCGTCCGTCAGCGGGCCGGCGCGGCGGGGGTCGAGCTTGTCGAGCTTCAGGATGGGGCGGTCGCTCTCGACGATGAGATAGTCGGCGATGCCGCCGTTCATGCCGTAGCCGCGGCCGACCTTGTTCCAGTCGCAGGCGTTGTCGAAGCCGGCGTCGCATTCGAGACAGTGGCCGCACGAGCGCGTCGATACGATCGCGACGGGCTGGCCCTCTTCGTGGCCGACGACGCCGCTGCCGAGCTTGTCGATCCAGCCGCCGACTTCGTGGCCGAGGGTGAACGGCATCTTCCAGCCGAGGAACTGCTCCATGACCGCGGGCAGATGCGGCATGTGGAGGTCGCTCTGACAGACCCCGTTGCCCGCGACCTTGATGCGGATCTCGCCCGGCCCCGGCTCGGGGAGGTCGATTTCGACGAGCGCCGGCGGCTCCTGCCATTTCAACATCCGGAAGGCACGCATCGTCTTCTTCATGGGGCTCCTGGGGCGTGATCGGACTGCGTCCGGGGGCACGGATCGGCGCAGGCCGCGCTCGTCCGCAGGCTACCCGCGTCGGCTCGCGCGCGCACGCGCTCCCGCGTGCCATCCTCGACCAGCCTCCTATCCTCGGGGCCTTTCGAGCGAAGTGGGCGATTGGAGGACGATCGAGATGGACGTGAAGCTGGAGAACGCGAAGGCGACGAAGCAGAGCGGGCGGGGCCGACTCGCCGCCGGACTGGTCGTCCTGCTCCTGGCGCTGGCCGCATCGAACGCGCGCGCCGCCGAGGAGCTCCCGCAGCTCTTCTGGGGCGATCTCCATCTGCATACGTCGAACTCCCTCGACGCGAATCTCTTCAACAACTTCACACTCGGCCCCGACGTCGCCTACCGCTTCGCGAAGGGCGAGGCGATCCGCATGCCGAACGGCCAGCGCGCGAAGCTCGATCGCCCGCTCGACTTCCTGATGGTCTCGGATCATGCCGAATATCTCGGCGTCTTCGCGATGATCCGCCGCAAGGATCCGCGCGTCGCGGCCTCGGAGACGGCGACGAAGGTCTCGCGCTTCATCGCCGAGAATCCGGTCTTCGGCCCCGAGCAGATCGGGAAGCTCGGTGCGCTGCTCGATGGTGATCCGCTCGGCGCCGATCCGGCACTGCGGCGCGCGGTCTGGGACGAGGTCGTCGACGTCGCCGAGCAGATGAACCAGCCCGGCCGCTTCACGACCTTCGTCGGCTACGAATGGGGCTCGATGCCGAACGGTAACAACCTCCATCGCAACGTGATCTTCCGCGACGGTCCGAGCCGAACGAAGAGGATCCTGCCCTTCTCGGCGATCGATTCGGACGCGCCCGAGCAGCTCTGGAAATTTCTCGCCCGCTACGAGCGCGAGACCGGCGGCGAGGCCTTCGCGATCCCCCACAACTCGAACCTCTCGAACGGTCTGATGTTCGCGCTGCTCGATTCCGCGGGAAAGCCGATCGACGCCGCCTACGCCCGCCAGCGCGCGAAATGGGAGCCCGTCGTCGAAGTCACGCAGATCAAGGGCGACAGCGAGACCCATCCCTTCCTTTCGCCCGACGACGAATTCGCCGACTACGAGCGCTGGGACAAGACCAACATCACGGGCACCGCGCGCACACTGCCCGGGATGCACGTCGGCAGCCATGCCCGCGCCGCCTTGAAGAATGGCCTCGTCCTCGAGCGCGAGATCGGCGTCAATCCGTTCCGCTTCGCGCTGATCGGCAGCACCGATTCGCATACCTCCCTCGCGACCGCCGACGAGAACAACTACTGGGGCAAGACCGCCAACATGTTCCCCGGCACCGATCGCATGAAGGGCGAGTTCATCCATTCCTTCGATCCGGCCGGCGCGAGCACGATGAACTGGGAGCAGGCCGCGGCGGGCTATGCCGGGGTCTGGGCGAAGGAGAACACGCGCGAGGCGCTCTTCGACGCACTGCGCCGCGGTGAGACCTATGCGACGACGGGGCCGCGCATCGCGGTGCTCTTCTTCGGCGGCTGGCGCTTCGGCGACGTCGACGCGGGCTCGAGCAACGTCGCGCGGGCGGGCTACGTCAAGGGTGTCCCGATGGGGAGCGATCTGCCCGCGCCGGTCGGCGACCAGAAGCAGCCGTCGTTCCTCGTCTCGGTCGCGAAGGATCCGAAGGGCGCGAACCTCGAGCGGATCCAGATCGTGAAGGGCTGGGTCGACGCGAAGGGCGAGGCCCGGGAGAAGGTCGTCGACGTGATGGTCGCGCCCGACGGCGCGAAGGGCCTGCGGGAGATGTCGACGGTCTGGGCGGATCCGGAATTCGATCTCGCGCTGCCGGCCTTCTATTATGCACGCGTACTCGAGGTCCCGACGCCGCGCTGGAACGCGATCGACGCGACGCGCTACCGCGGCAAGCAGGTCGAGCCCGGCGTCCGGACGAAGCAGCAGGAGCGCGCCTACACGTCACCGATCTGGTACGCGCCGCCGCGCCCCAAGGCCGATTGAACCCGGCGCCCCGAGCTTCTAAGATCGGGCCGTTTCACCACCAGCCCGATCGCATCCGCCGCCGAGGAGCCGCCCGAAATGAGCCGAGGAAGCGCAGAGAACCGCGCCGCGTTCGATGACGCGGCGATCCTGGCCGATGCGCAGTCGCGGACGGGACTCTCCGATTTCGGCCCGGACCCGTTTCGCGAGCCGATGGGCGTCCTCTTGAAATCGCTGCGCGAGGAGGCGCCGCTCAACGATCTCGGGCGAACCGTCATGCGCGCCCGCGTCGTCGAGAGCCTCGAGACGCGGCTCCTGATGCAGGAATGGATCCGCCGGCATCCGGAGATCCTGCAGGAAGAGCTCGGCGCGCCGATCGTCATCATGGGCCTGATGCGAACCGGCACGACGATGCTCCACCGCATCGTCGCCAGCGATCCCCGCAACCATGCCGCGAACTGGTGGGAGGTCCGTTTTCCCGCGCCGCCCCTCGACATGGACTGGTCGAAGCCCGATCCGCGCATCGCGCTCGCCGAGGCCGAGGTCGCCGCGATCCTCGAAGCGGATCCGCGCCAGGCCTCGATCCATCCCTGGGACGCCCAGGCCCCGGACGAGGAGATCATGCTGCTCGAGCATTCGTTCTTCTCCCACGTCCCCGAGGCCTTCGTCAACATCCCGAGCTATCGCGCGTTCATCACCCAGGCGGACTGGACTTCCGCCTACGTCTATCTCAAGAAGCAGCTCCAGTTCCTGCAATGGCAGAAGCGGCAGCGCGGCGAAGTCTGCGAGCGCTGGATCCTGAAGACCCCCGGCCATCTCGGCTACGTCGATACCCTCTTCGCGGTCTTCCCGGGCGCCCGGGCGATCTTCACCCACCGCGATCCCGTCGAGACGGTTCCGTCGGCCGCGTCGATGAACTACGCGATGTGGTCGCTCTACGGCGATCCCTCGGAGGCGAAGATCGCGGCCGCACAATGGCAGGAGCGCCTCGCCTGGGGCACCGCACGCTCGATGGAGTCGCGGGGGCGTTATTCGGCCGACCGCTTCGTCGACATCTGGTTCAAGGACGTGATGAAGGACCCGATCCCGCAGATCGAGCGTGCCTACCAGACCTTCGGCATCGAGATGACGCCCGAGGCGCGAGCGGCGATGCAGGCCTGGCGCGACCGGAACCCCCGCGACAAGCGCCCGCCCCACGAGTACGAGCTCTCCGAATACGGCCTGACGCGCGAGGGCATCTGCGAGGCGTTCGCGGAGTATCGCCGCCGGTTCATCGAGTCCCGCAAATAGCAGCCGCTCGCCGCCCGTCAGCGCGGGATCGAATAGCCCTCGGGCAGGTTGCCCTCGCGGACGACCTGCTCGCAGACGCGCTCGACGATTCGCCAGCCGTCCGCCGTCCGGACCAGCCGGTCGAGGTAGCGCCCCGAATGGGTCACCGTGAACTGCGCGCCCTCGCGCGCATCGCGGCCGGTCGGGACGTGGAAATAACAACGGGCGTTCGCGCGGTCGCCTTCGAGCTCGACGATCAGGTTCGTGATCATGTGCAGGTTGCGGGGCCAGCTGTCGAGAGCGCGGTCGAGCCAGGCCAGCATCTCGCGGAATGGGCCGGCGCGGCCGCCGGACGGCCGGAAGTCGATCGTCGCCTCGAGCGCGAAGATCCCGTCCATGCGCTTCCAGTCGCGCCGGTCGACCATGTCGGCGTAGCGCGCCATTAGCTCGCCGATCTCCATCCGGTCCGCGAGCTCGCGCAGTCCGATCTCCCGCATGGCTCAGCCCTCCGCGGCGGGAGGTAGCACGGGGGAGCGGAAGCCGGCACGGCGGCTCGCGGCGAGCGCGACGACGATGTCGACCCGGCGGAGCACGTCGTGGATCTCGTTCGCGAAGCCGCGGCGCGCCGCCGCGATCGCCGCGTCGCCCGGGGCGAGCAGCTCCCGGTTGCGGGCGAGCCGGAGCGCCGTCTGGAACAGGACCCTCGAGATCGAGTCGGCGGCGTGGATCCGCTTCTGGAGCTTGTACTGGCGGCCGACGCCGATGCAGTTGGCGAGGAAGCGCCGCTCGTCGAAGGGCTGGGCCGGATCGAGCCGGACGAGCTGGTCGGCGACGACGCGATAGCTCTCGAGAAAGGGGCGCAGGGCGCGGTGCGCACTGAACGGCCGCGAGCGGCGGACGAGCTCCTCGGGCGCCAGCTCGCCGGCGCCGAGGCGCTCTTCCCAGCCGGCGGCGGTGTGGGACAGCTCCTCCCGGATCTCCTCGCGGAAGGCCTCCTTTTCGGGGAAGAAGAACTCGAATTTCAGCAGGTCGCGCAGTCGCATGACCTCGGCCCAGAAGCGCGGGACGACTGCCTGCTCGGCGCCCGGCGCGGGCGGCTCGCCCGCATGCAGCAGCGCGAGCTCGGCGATCGCGCGGTTCACGAAGAAGTGGACGATCGTGTTGCGATAGTAGGCCGCGGCCAGCTGCTGGTCGTCGCCGATGCAGTAGACGGGCTCGATGCCCTCGTCGAAGCGCGTCACGACACCGCTGTCGACGAGCGCCTCGAGCGTCGCCTCGACGCCCGCATCGGACTCGAGATGGGAGAAGTCGGCGGTCGTCGGGAGGTCGCGGCGCTTCACGTCCTCGAGCAGGCTCTCGAGGCTCGCCCGCGTGTCGCGGACGGAGAGCGCCTCTCCGGTCGCGCCGAGCAGGGCGAGGGTGGCGAGCGAGGTCGGCGTGATCGGCGTGACGCGATTGATGCGGACGGAGACCTCGAAGGCGAGCTTCTCGAGGTCGAAGCGCGCGCCCGATCTCGCGTTCGCCTCGCGCAGGTCGGCGCCGAGCGGCGCCGTCTCGTCGCGGGCGTCGCCCTCCGGATCGCCGAGCTGCTGGCGCAGCGAGACGGGTTCGCCGAAGGCGAGATGGATGCGGCCGTAGCGGCGCCGGAGCTGGCGGACGAGCCTCACGAACCAGGCGAAGCTCTCGCGCTCCTTGTCGCCGCCCCGCTGCTCGGCGACGTAGCTGCCGACGTCCTGGATCTGGTCGTAGGCGATCGAGACCGGGACGAGCAGCACGTCCTCGCTCTTGCCGCGGCGATAGGCGTCGACGACGTTGGCGAGCAGCCCGTAGCGCGGCGGCAGCAGCTTGCCCGAGCGCGACCTTCCGCCCTCGATGTACCACTCGAGCGGGAAGCGCTTCTCGATCAGGTAGTCGATGTAATGCGCGAGGACGTGCTTGTAGACGGCGTCTTC
Source organism: Myxococcota bacterium (assembly GCA_963169575.1). GTDB lineage: Bacteria > Myxococcota_A > UBA9160 > UBA9160 > UBA4427 > UBA4427. The sequence continues at coordinate 12,854 of CAUJGH010000268.1, forward strand.
GCGGAAGCTGCGGCGGATGAAGAAGACGCCGCTGCGGCGCACGACCTGGCCGACGGGGAAGAAGTTCATGTTGATGCCGCCGGCCGTGTGGTTCGGCGGCAGGCCGTGTTCGTGGAGCGCGTATTGCAGGACGAGATGGTCGAGGTTCGATTTGTGGGTCGGCAGGAAGACGACCGGATGGTGCTCCTCGAGGCTCGCGATGCGCTTCATCATGGTCTCGTCGTAGACGAGCTTCTCGTCGTAGCCGCGGGTGTAGAGCCAGCGGATCGCGTGGTTGACGAGGTCGATGACGAGCGGGCTGTGCGTCGCCGCGATCTCGCGCAGGTCGCGCGCGGCTTCGGTCGTGAGCGCCGCGAGCCGCCTCGCGCTCCCGTTCCCGCTTCCGATTTCGGACGCTGCCGCGGCGATCCGGCCCAATCCGCCGCGGAAGCTCGGGCGGCCGAGGATCTCCTCGTGGACGAGACGCGGCACCTTGTAGCGCGCGCCGCGCACCCGCCGCTCGGCCCGTTCGAGAGCGAGCGTCGCCTTCTGCCGGACGAACTCGGCGAAGCCGATCGTCTCGGTCTGATCGAAGCCGCAGGCCTGCGCCCAGCGCGCGCGCAGGTTCGAGGCGGAGGCCGGCTCGCCGGCGACGAGCAGGCAGCGGTCCGGCTCGCGCCGCGCGACGTTCGCCTGGCGCAGCCTTTGGGGATCCCGGGGATCGCCGGTCAGCAGCAGACCGAGGAAGCTGCCCGCGCGCGATCCGCCGCGCAGCCGCCCCTGCCAGACGATCCGCAGCGGCGCCATCAGCGGATCGCCGCCGGCGGCGAGGGCGGCTTCGAGGGCCGGACCGCCGGTGTGTCGAAGCTTGCCCAGTCGCAGCGGCGGCCGTCGTCGCGGGCACGGAATCTGGACGATCTCGTAGGCGCCGGTCGCGAGGTCGGCGGGACGCTGTTCGGCGATCCAGGCCTCGACGAGCCCGCGTTCGATGCGGCTCGCGGCCTCGACGAGGAAGACGATGCGCTGGCCGGGCAGGGCGGTCGGCCAATCGGGACCGGCGATTCGGGACGAGGAGGCGAGGCCGCGCATGCGCGCATTCTACCCGTCGGCCTCGAACCCGTGTTGCACCGTCGCGAAGCTGACCGATCCTCCACCCACCATGAAGAGCCGAACCGCCTCGACGGCCGCCGAAGCTGCGCGCCTCGTCCGCCCCATCGATCGCCTCGCAATGCCCCTCGGCCCCGGCCAGCCGCTGGCCTTCCTCGAAGCCCTCGGTCGGCGAACGGACTGGGAGGATCTCACCGTCTTCTGCGCCCTGCTGACCGGCCTCCATCCGCTCTTCGCGCAAAAGGGCGTGCATCTGCGCTCGGGCTTCTTCGGCCCGGCCGAGCGCGCGCTGCGCGCCGCCGGACACGACGTCGCCTTCGTGCCCGGGGACTTCCGCCGCTTCGCCCGGATCGCGAGCGATCTCGAGCCGCGCGTCGTCGCCATCGCGGGGTCGCCGCCCGACCGCGAAGGGCGGATCTCGCTCTCGCTCCACGCCGGCGCCTCCGTCGGCGCGATCCGCGAGGCGAGCCGCGATCCGGACCGACTGCTCGTCGTCGAGACCAGCCCCGCCTATCCGCGGACTTTCGGTCTGCCTCCGGACCATCCGCATTCGATTCTGCTCGAAGAGATCGACGTCTGGATCGAGAGCGACGCGCGCCCGATCGAGCTGCCCGACGCCCCGCCCGGCCCCGAAGAAATCGCGATCGCGCAAAGGGTCCTCCCCTTCGTCGATCCCGAGGCGACGCTGCAGGTCGGCATCGGCGGGATCCCGAACGCGATCGCCCTGCAGCTCGCCGCCTCGGACCGCGGCGACTACGGCGTACACTCCGAGATGTTCACGACCGGCTTGATGCGACTCCACGCCGCCGGCCGCATCCGCAATCGCAAGGGCCTCTTCGACGGCCATTCGATCGCGACCTTCGCGATGGGCTCGCGCGCGCTCTACGACTGGCTGGACGGCAACGAGGCGGTCCGCTTCCTGCCGGTCGACGTCGTCAACGATCCGGCCGTCATCGCGAAGAACAGATCGATGGTCTCGATCAACGGTGCCCTCGCCGTCGATCTCTTCGGCCAGATCGTGGCCGACACCCTCGGTGGCCGGCAGTTCTCGGGGATCGGCGGCCACGAAGACTTCCTCGCCGGCATCGGCGCGAGTGCGGACGGCCGCTCGCTCGTCTGTCTTCCCGCGACTCATTCATCGCAAGGCGTGCGCCGTTCCCGCATCGTGCCCCAGCACGAAGCGGGCACGATCGTGACCAGCCCGCGCCATCAGGTCGACGTCGTCGTCACCGAATACGGCGCTGCCGAGCTCTTCGGTCGCACGGTCGGCGAGCGCGCCCGGGCCCTCGCCGAGATCGCCCATCCGGACGAGCGCGACGCCCTGCGCGCCGCGGCGCGGGCGATCGACCGGCTCGGCGTCCTGCCGCAGTCCGGCGCCTCGTCGCCGGACGCCCGGGGCGACGCGGAGAACCGCGCGGAGGCGGCCGCCGCCGGCGACGGGAATGGCGACGCGGCTTGACGCCCTGGCGCCACCTGAAGAGCGCGATCTCGCTCGTCGTGATCACGCTGAACCTCGTCTTCTGGATCGCGATCGCGCTGCCGATCCGGCTCGCCCGCAGCGTCGTGCCGCCGCTCGCGCCGGCGGTGCATCGCGCCCTCGACGCGATCTACCGCGCTGCCGTGCGGGTCGACGATTTCTGGCTGCGGCGGGTCGTCGGCCTGCACTGGCCGCTTCCGGACCTCGCGCTCGATGCGCGCCGCACCCACATCGTTCTCGCGAATCACGGCTCCTGGGCGGACATCTTCCTGCTCCAGAGCCTGCTCGTCTCCCACGGCCTCGTCGTGAAGTTCCTGACCAAGCGAGAGCTGCTCGCCCTGCCGGTCGTGGGGCTGATCCTCTGGACCTTCGAGTTTCCGCTGCTTCGGCGCACGAGCAGCCGCAACGCTTCGGAGCCCGAGCGCAAGCGGCGCGACTTCGAGGCCCTGCGCGAGGCCTGCCGAAGCGCGCGGGAGAATCCGGTGGCCCTCGTCTGCTTCGCCGAAGGCACCCGCGCCAGCGAGGAGCGCCGCGAGACCCGCGGCTCGCCCCATCGGCATCTGCTGCCGCCCCGGGTCGGCGGCTTCGGCGCGCTCTGCGACGGACTCGGCGAAGCGCTCGGGGGCGTCGTCGACTGCACGATCGTGTATCCGCGAGACCCCGGGCCGATGACGTTCTGGGCCTTCCTCTCGGGCGGGCCGGGGCCCGGGCGATCCGCCGAAGGCAGGCCTGCGGATCGTGCGGCCGCGATCGGACTCCATGCGGAGCGGATCGCCCCCGGCGAGATCCCCGCTTCGCGCGAGGACCGGGCGCGCTGGCTCGAGGCGCGCTGGGCGATCAAGGATGAACGCATTGCCGAGACACTCGCGTCGATGGCGGCGGAGTGATCGCCCGCAGCGCCGCGGGAGCGCAGACGATACGATGGTTCCCGCATGTCGGCGGATCCGTTCCGGATCGCCCTGCGAGGAGCGCTCGTTGAGAATCATCGGTTGTCGCGAATGCGATGCCGTGGTGGTGGAGCCCTTCGTGCCCGATGGGGGCGCGGCCTACTGTGACCGGTGCGGGGGGCTCTTGTTCCGGCGGCATTCCCGAACGATCGAGGTCTGCTTCGCCCTCGTCGTGGCGGCGGCGATCCTGTTCGCGGTGGCGAACCTCTACCCGTTCCTCGCCTTCCAGATGCAGGGGCAGACGACCCGGACGACGCTCGTCTCCGGGACGCGCGCGCTGCTGGATCAGGGCGAGAACGCCGTCGCGGCCCTGGTCTTCCTGACGACGATCGCTTCGCCGGCCTGCGAGATCGGCCTGCTGCTCTACGTGCTCGCGCCGGTCCATTTCGGCGTCCGGCTGCCGGGGCTCGCGCTCGCCTTCCGCTTCGTCGAGCAGTTCCGGCCGTGGAGCATGATGGAGGTCTTCCTGATCGGGATCCTGGTCGCGGGCGTCAAGCTGGCGGATCTCGCCGAGATCGTGCCGGGCATCGCGCTCTACGCCTTCGGCCTGCTGATCCCGATCCTGGCAGCGGCCTCGAACTTCCTCGACGCCGAGCTCGTCTGGCGGCGGATCGCGGGCGAACCCTGATGCGATACTCGCCCCTCGTCGGCGGTCCGCATGCGCAGTGTCCCGTCTGCCGGCTCGTCATGAAGGCGCCGGAGGAGCGGCCGGATGCGCCGCTCGGCTGTCCGCGCTGCGGAGCGAGCGTCCATCGGCGCAAGCCCGAGAGCCTCGCCCGCACGACGGCCTACCTCGTCGCGGCGCTCATTTGTTATGTCCCGGCGAACCTCTACCCGATCATGCGATCGACCTCGCTCGGGCGCGCTCAGGAGGACACGATCGTGTCCGGCGTCGCCTACCTCTACCACAGCGGGATGTGGCCGCTCGGGACGATCGTGCTGATCGCGAGCGTCGTGGTTCCGATCGCCAAGATCGTGAGCCTCGGCGGGCTCGTCGCTTCCGTCCGGCGCCGGAGCCGCTGGCGGCCGCGCGACCGCGCCGCGACCTATCGCATCGTCGAGCTCGTCGGCCGCTGGTCGATGGTCGACGTCTACGTCGTCACGATCCTCGTGGCGCTCGTGCATCTCGGGACGCTCGCGAACGTCGAGGTCATGTTCGGCGCGGTGTTCTTCGCGGCAGTCGTCGTCCTGACGATCCTCGCCGCGGAGAGCTTCGATCCGCGGCTCATCTGGGACGTGCTCGAAGAGGAAGAGGGACGCGATGTCCGGACCTGACGACGACGGGCGCGACGGCCCGAGGAGCGGCCGCGACGAAGATCGACGGGGCGAGGCGCGCAGCGATCGCCGCAGCGGGGTCACGGTCGTCGAGAACGCGATGATGCCGGAGGCGCTCGTGCGCGCGCGGGCGATGCCGTCGGTCGTCTGGCTGATTCCGCTGGTCGCCGCCTTCGTCGGGCTCTATCTCGCCTATTGGGCCTGGACCCAGACGGGCCCGACGATCACGATCCGATTCGAGAGCGCGGAGGGCGTCGAGGCCGGGCGCACGATGCTGAAGTACAAGGACGTGAAGGTCGGCCTGGTCGAGGCGGTCGGGCTCGACGAGGACCTCTCCGGCGTCGTCGTCACGGCCAGCGTCGTCAACGATCTCGCCGGCTACCTGACGGATCAGACGCGCTTCTGGGTCGTGCGCGCGCAGGTCTCCGCCGGCGGGATCACGGGTCTCGAGACGGTCTTCTCCGGCGCCTACATCGCCGTCGATCCTTCGAAGGAGGGGCGGAGCGCCCGCGCCTTCGATGGCCTCGAGAAGCCGCCCGTCGTCACGTCCGGCAAGCCCGGGAAGTACTTCCGGCTCCGCGCCGACGAGCTCGGGAGCATCGAGGTCGGCGCGCCCGTCTATTACCGCTGGCTGCAGGTCGGCCGCGTCGCGGGCTACGAGCTCTCGGAGTCCGGCGACTCGGTCGAAGTCCAGGTCTTCGTCGAGGCGCCCCACGACGAGCGCGTGCGTTCCACGACGCGCTTCTGGAACGCCTCGGGCCTCGACGCGACGGTCCGTGCCGACGGGCTCGAGATCGACACGCCCTCGCTCGCCGCGTTCCTGCTCGGCGGCGTCGCCTTCGAGACGCCGGCGACGGTCAGCGTCGCCGGCGAGGTGCCGCCGGACATGGTCTTCGAGCTCTATCCGAACAAACAGGCGACGAAGCGACCGCGCTCGAAGGGGCGCTCCCGTTATCTGCTCTATTTCGACGAATCGGTCGCGGGTCTCGGCGCCGGGGCCCCGGTCGAATTCCGGGGCATCCCGATCGGCGAGGTCGAAGACGTCGATCTCGCGGTCGACCCGGATTCGGGCGAGATCCGGATCCCCGTCGTCATCGAGATCGAGCCCGAGCGGCTCGGCCTCGCGAAGGGCGAGGACGAGCTCGCCTATCTCGGGCGCCAGGTCGAGCGCGGGCTGCGCGCGCGGATCGCGACGGACAATCTGCTGACGGGACAGCGCTCCATCGGGTTCGATTTTCTCGACGGGGCGGCGAAGGCGGAGATCCTGAACGCGGCGCCGTATCCCGTGCTGCCGACCGCCAGCGGCAGCTTCGACGCGATCACCGAGCGCGTCGCGCGCATCGTCGAGAAGGTCGATCGGGTCCCGATCGAGTCGATCGGCGAGAATCTCGACGCGAGCCTCGCGCGCCTCTCCGACGTGCTCGTCGAGGTCCAGCAGCTCGCAGGCACGACCCATCGCGAGGTCCTCCCCGGCATCGTTTCCTCGCTCGAGAAGCTCGAATCGACGCTCGAATCCGCAGACGGCCTGATCGCGCCCGACTCGGCGCTCGCCCAGGAGCTCGAGCGGCTGGTCTCGGACCTCGCCGAGGCGGCGCGCTCGCTCCGGCTGCTCTCCGAAAGACTCGAGACCCATCCCGAAGAGCTCCTGCGTGGGAGGCGCGATTAGTCATGCTGGTCCGGAATCGAATGCGCTCGCTCGCCCTGGCTGCGCTGCTCGCGGTCGCTGCATCGGCGACGGGCTGCCTCGGCCGCAGTCCGCAGGTCCGGCAGTTCATGCTCGGCGTCGAGGAGGTCGCTCCGGCCGAGCGCGGTGCGCCCGAGGTGTCGGTGCTCGTCGGTCCGGTCCGCTTGCCCGCCTATCTCGAGCGGCCCGAGCTCGCGCGGCTCGGAAAGAGCGGCGAGGTCGCGCTCGATTCTCGCCACCGCTGGCTCGGCTCCTTCGAAGAGAATTGCCTGCGCGCTTTGAGCCTCGGCGTCGCGAAGCGGCTCGGGTCGATCCGGGTCGTGACGCATCCCTCGAAGGCGCCCTTTCCGATCGAGTACGTCGTCCGCCTGCACGTCGACGACCTGATCGTCGAAGCGGGCGGCGACCTTCGCGTTCGGATCCGCTGGGCACTCGTCGGGCCCGAAGGCCGCGGGACGGGGCCGCTCGCCGGGCCGCCGGTGCGCCTCTTCGTATTCGAGGAGCGCCGCTCCGGCGTCGGAGGCTCCCCCGAGGCCCGCGTTCGCGCTCATGAAGCGGTGCTCGGCGAGCTCGCGGCCCGCATCGCTGCGGCGATCGTCGAGGCCGAGGCGGGCGAGGGCGCCGGCGCCTTCGGTGCGTCCGAGGGCTGACGGGCTCGCGCAGGCGGGGCGCCGTCGGGACGCTTGGGCGCGTGGCCGGGAGGGCCGAGGGCGCGGCGCCGGGCAACGGCGCGCTGCATCGCCGGGCAGGACCCGGGCGCCTATCCTGCCACCGCGTGCTCGGCCGATGGCGGCGGCGTGCCCCGGCAGGCATACGCTTCGCCGCGGATCCGAGGAGGTCTCCGAGATGGCGGACTGGCGGAAGCTCAAGACGAGCGTGGTCAAGGAGGTGCGCACGCGCCCCTTTGCCTACACGGTGCTGGCTGCCTTCATCGTGGGTGGACCCTTCATCGCGATCCTGATCTTTCCCGAGGCGCCGCCGGCGGTCGCGGCGGTCGGCGGCCTGGCGTTCGGGGTGTATGCGGCGCTCTGCGCGGTGCCGCAGAAGTTCATGTGAGGCCGGCGCGGACGCAGGGCGCGCGCAACTCGCGCGGCGCGGCCCGCGATGCGCATCCGGGTTCGCCACGCCGGCCCGGTCGGAGCGACATGCAATCGATGGCGATCGCGCTTCCCCTCCGCTGGCTCGCTGCTCTCGTCGTGAGCGCGGCGCTCGCGCTGCTTCCGGCGTCGTTCGGATACGCGCGCTCCGCGGATGCGCCGGCCCGGCGTGATCCCGGGATCCGGTTCGAGCTCGACCGCGAGACCTATCGCGTCCACGTCCTCGATCTGGCGTCGGGCGACGCGGGGCCCGAGATTCCGGTCGCGATCGGTTCTCCCGCCCATCCCTCGCCGCACGGCGAGTATCGGCTCTGGCAGGTCGTCCACGATCCCGCCTGGAATCCCGGCCGGACGGCGCGTGCGATGGGCGCGAAGCCGACGCCACCGAGCCCCGATGGACCGCTCGGGGTCGCGAAGATCCCGATCGCCGGCGAGTACGCGCTGCACGGAGGCGCGAGCTGGCTCACGGTCGGCAAGCCGGTGACGCTGGGCTGTCTGCGGGCGACCGACGAGGCGATCCTCGAGCTGATCGATTGGCTCGAAGGGCGCGGCGCCCTCGCGCGCCGACCGGCCGAGCGCGCCGGCGAGCGGGCGCAGTCGTTCGCGCGCCCGGCCCGCTTCGTCATCCGCTGAGACGGCGCGTCCCGGTCCGTCCCACCCGCGGACCCGCGGTCGAGCTGCCTTCCGCGTCCCCCGCGCCTGCACCTCGGGCACGGACCCCGCGGCTCATCTCGCCGTGACTTGATTTCGCATGCGCGAGACGCCGTTCGTCCCCGTGCATTCCGCCGGACGGTCGCGCGTCGCCGAGGGCGAGCTGCCGCCGGGCTGCCGCCGCCCATCCGGTTCGCACGCGAAATCGCGAGAACCCTCGAATTCCCTTGAGATTTTTCCGCCCGCCGCGCCACTCAACGAGCAGACCCGAACTCCCGGTCCTGGAGCCCATCATCCCATGTCGTTGCAGCTGTTCTCCCGATCGTCCAACGCCCCCGGCTCTTCGTCGCGCGTCGTAGTCGCTCGTCGCGCTGCGGAGCGTCCTGCCGCCGCGCTCGCCGCGTTCGCCATCTCGTCCGCGTTCGTCGCGCTCGTCGCCGTCGCGTCCATCGTCGGCGCGGCGCCGGCGCGGGCGCTGCCGGTCGACGTCTTCTTCAACGGCACTCGCCCGGCGAGCAATCCGACGACGGCGTTCGGCATCAGCCTCGCGTCGGCGATCGATGCGCGGGACAATTTCGGCGTGCCGATCCTCGATCGTGTCGACCTGTTGACGACGATCGGGAGCCGCATCTCGGTCACGATCCCCGATCCCTCGACGCTCGTGCTCGATCCGATCCTCCCGACGTCGTCGAACAATACGGCCATCTCCAACTGGCAGATCGACAACTCCTCGGGCGGGACCTTCGAGGGCACGAGCTACCTCCTCTTCACGCATACGACGCCCTACGCTGTCGGCAATCGGACGATCGAATACGTCGACGAGAACGTCGGCCTGCGGATCGATGCCGCGGATGGCTGGGTGATCGTCCGCGGACAGGCCCAGGGCATCGACTACTACTATCCGGCGCTCCGGCTCGGCCTCGACGTCGAGGCCGGCGAGCGGATCGCCGCGGCGATCCACTACCTCGTGAACGAGCCGCTGACGGGCATCCGCCGCAACGGCCGGACGGACTACTACCTGCCCCAGCTGCAGCTCGGCTTCGCGCAGGTCGTGATCCCCGAGCCCGGGACGGCGCTGCTCTTCGGCTTCGGCCTCACGCTCCTCGCCGCGCAGCGCAAGCGCGCTTAAGGAATCCTCGCCATGAATCCCGCGCTCCCCTTCGGAGCTTCCCGTCGCTCCCGTGGCGGATCCGTCGCTGCCCTCGTCCTGCTCGGTCTCTCGATCCCTTCGCTGGCGCTCGCTGCCGACGAGGCGAACGTCCTGCGCGCCCGCGCGGCCCAGCTCGCGACCCGGGGCGACTGCTCGGAGGCGCTGCCGCTGCTCGACCAGGCGAAGGCCCTCGATCCCGCCGGCGACGACGCGACCGCGCTGATGGCGGGCCGCTGCCTCATCAGCCAGGAGCGGTTCGCCGAGGCGAAGCCCGTGCTCGAGCGCGCCGTCGCCCATGACGCGAACTCCGGCGATGCCCGCCTGGCCCTCGGCGTCGCGAAGTACCACCTCGGCGAGAAGGACGCGGCCCGCGGCGATCTCGAGGCCGCGCAGCGGATGCTCCCGAACAATCCCGAGGCCGAGCTCTATCTGGGCATGCTGCTCCTCGAGGAGGAGAAGCCGGCCGACGCGATCAACCGGCTCGAGCGCTCGCGCAGCCTCCACGGCGATACCTTCGAGCCCGCCTCCAACTACTACGCCGCCCTCGCCCAGGCCGAGGCCGGCGACACGAAGCGCGCCGAAGACTCGCTCCGCCGCGTCCAGGAGCTCGCCCCGGGAACGATCTGGGCCGAGCGCGCAGCGGAGGCCCTCGCCCAGGCAGAGGCGCGATCCGCCGCTGCGGGGCCGAGCCGTTGGATCACGATCCAGGCGGGACTCGACTACGACTCGAACATCGCGCTGCGCAGCGATCAGATCACGCGGCCGGGCAACATTTCGAACGACGACGACGGCCGTGCCTGGTGGGGCGTCGACGCGGGTACCGAGCTGTTCCGCAAGAACGGCTGGGGCGGCGGCATCGGTGCTGGCTACAACGGTTCACAGCCCTTCCGCGAAGAGGACTTCGATCAGCACTTCGTCACTGCCTCGATGTGGCTCGACCGCGAACTCGGCGATCGGACGCTCTTCCGGATCGCTCCCGAGGCCGGTTACGGCTGGTTCGATGGCCACGATCTCATCCGTTACGTCGGCGTTCGGCCCGAGCTGCGTCACGACTACGGAAAGGCCGGGATCGGCGCCCTCTACGTTCGATATGCCTACAACGATTTTCTCTTCGACGACTTCGATCCCACTCTGCGCGAGACGCAGGATCGCGACGGCCACGACATTCTCGCCGGATACGATCACGAAGTCGGATTGACGGACGCGTTCACGCTCCGCGGAGGCGTATTCGGCCGCGATTATCGATCCGAAGGGCAGGATTTCGACTTCGTCGGCGGCGGCGGGTGGCTGGGATTGAGGCAGCTGCTGCCCTGGAGACTGATCGTCGACGTGACCGGCAGCGCGGAGTACGACGACTACGACGACCGCTCGTCGTTCGCGATCGTGGGCGAGGGAGCCGGCGATCGACGGGATCTCGTCGGCGCAGCGGCAGCCGTCCTGACCCGTCCGATCACGGATTGGCTCTCTGTCTCGGCTCGTTATCAGTACCTGAAGAACGACTCGAATACGCGGGTCTTCGACTACGACCGCCACATCGCGGGCGCCTTCGTCACGATTGGCCTGCTTCGCTAGTCGCGAAGTACGCCGGGAGAATGCGACATGGATCGATACGAGCTCAATTACAGCCAGTTCTGGGCTTCGGACCGGCGATCGTCGCGGCGCGGACTCCTCCGCGGCGCGGCCGTGATCTTCGGCTGCCTCGGCCTCGTCGGCGTCCTCGGGACGAGCGCGGCGCGAGCCTCGGACGAGAACCAGCAGGCCGTCCAACAGCGGCCGATCGCCGAGGTCGCGAGCGTCTCGGGCAGCGTCGAGGC
>CAUJGH010000269.1 GCA_963169575.1 Myxococcota bacterium
GGCCGCCTTTCCAGGCTCCTGCTGCTCTGCGCCGGCCTTGCCTGCGGTCAGGGCAGCGACTCGAACTCGCCGAGGCCGCCCGGGGAGCTCGCGCCTCGCGACTCGACCCGCGCCGACGTTCGGCCCGAACGTCCGGAGTTCGTCGGCAGCGCGACCTGCATCGCCTGTCATGCGAAGGAGGCCGGGCGCTGGCAGGGCTCCCAGCACCAGCGGGCGATGGCGTTCGCGTCGTCCGAGACCGTCGCAGCGCCTTTTGCCGGCGAGGTGCTGCGCGTCGGCCCGGGCACCGTCACGTTCGCTCGCCTCGGCCGCGACCATCGCGTCATTCTCGATCGGCTCGCGCAGACCCGGATCGTGCCCGCCGGCACGGTGGGCGAAGAGGGCCTTCGCGTCAGCGCGACCTTCGGGGTCGCGCCGCTCCAGCAATACCTGCTCGACGCGGTCGAAGGGCGCGTGCAGGTCCTGCCGTGGGCCTTCGATACGCGGCCCCGGAGCGAGGGCGGTCAGCGCTGGCTCGATCTCTATCCCGAGGCGAGTGTCGATCCGGCCGACCCGCTGCATTTCCTGCGCCCCGCGCAAAATTGGAATCACGTCTGCGCGGACTGCCACGTCACGGGCTATCGCAAACGCTTCAATGCCGAGCGCGGGCAGTTCGAATCGCGCTGGGAGGAGCTCGGCGTCGGCTGTGAGGGCTGTCATGGCCCCGGAAGCGAGCACGTCCGCTGGACGGGCTCGCAGGAAGGCCGCGGGGGCGCCGAGGCAGCGGCCGATCCCGAAGACGCGATGGGCCTGTCGGCGCGCCTCGACGAGCGGCGAGGCATCGCCTGGGCGATCGATCCCGCGACGGGCAATGCGGTTCGTTCGGCGCCGCGGACGACGAGTCGCGAGCTCGACGTCTGCGCCCAATGTCATTCGCGGCGCGGCGCGATCAGCGAGGACTACGTCGCGGGCGAGCCCTTCCTCGACCACTACCGTCCGGCGCTCCTCGAGCCCGGTCTCTACTACGCCGACGGACAGCAGCACGACGAGGTCTATGACTGGGGCTCCTTCCTCCAGAGCCGCATGCACGCGAAGGGCGTCACCTGCAGCGATTGCCACGATCCCCATTCGGGCAGCCTGCGCGCCGAGGGCAACGCGCTCTGCGCGAGCTGCCATGCCCCGGCGAAATACGCGACGCCCGCCCACCATCATCACGCGCCGACCTCGAGCGGCAGCGCCTGCGTCGCCTGCCACATGCCGACGGCGACCTACATGCAGATCGATCCGCGCCACGACCACAGCCTGCGGGTTCCGCGCCCGGATCAAGCGGCTGCGCTCGGTGTCCCCGATGCCTGCGCCCAATGCCACGGCGAGAACCGATCGAGCTGGGCGGAGTCCGCGGTGCGCCGCTGGCTCGGCCGTCCGGCGCGCGGGTTCGCTCGCCATGCGGAGGCGCTCCATGCGGCAGACGCGGGCGCGGAGGGGGCCGCGGGCCTGCTGCGCGCGATCGCGGCGGATCCGTCGCATCCGGCGATCGTGCGAGCGAGCGCGCTCGCGCGCCTCGATGCGGCGCGCGGACCGGCGAGCGAGGCGGCGCTGGTCGAGGCCATCCGGGATCCCGATCCGCTCGTTCGGCTCGGCGCGCTCGAAGGGCTCGCGACGGCGCCGGATGGGGTGCGATCGCGTTCGGCGTCGGCACTGCTCGGCGATCCGCGGCGCGTCGTCCGCTTCGAAGCCGTGCGTCGACTCGCTGCGATCGTGTCGACGCTGTCCGCACCCGCGCGTGCAGCGTTCGGCCGGGAAGCGGCGGCCTACGTCGCATCGCTTCGCCGCGATGCGGATCGCGCCGAAGCGCGCGTCGAGCTCGGAGGCTTCCTGCTCGAGCGCGGGGATCCGGAGGCGGCGCGCGCGGAGCTCGAGAAGGCGATCGTCCTCGAGCCGGCCCTCGAAGCGGCGCATGCGAATCTCGCCGACCTCGAACGGGCGCTCGGTCGCGACGCGGCCGCCCTCGAGGTTCTCGACGCCGCCATCGCGCGCCTGCCGGAGAGCGCAGCCCTCCACCATGCGCGCGGCCTCGCCCGCGTTCGTATCGGCCGCTCCGCCGAGGCGATCGCGGACCTCGAGCGGGCCGCGTCACTCGCGCCGGACTCGAGTCGCTTCGGTTATGTGCATGCCGTCGCGCTGCACTCGGCCGGCGATGCCCGGCGCGCCATCTCGATCCTCGAGGCGATCGCGCGCGAGCGGCCCGGGGAGCTGGCCGTGCGCGAGGCGCTCGTCGCCTTTCTCGAAGGCGAGGGCCTGCCGGCAGAGGCGGCTCCGCACCGGGCGGCCCTCGCCCGGGCGGCGGCCTCGGAGCGCATGGACGCCGGGTCGGCCGCGGGCGAGTCCGCGCGAGCGGGTGCGAAGACGGGATCGGCGGGGACCGCGGCGGCCGTCGATCCGAGCTCTTGAATCGCGGAGGCAGTGCGTCGGCGGCTCGGTTAGGATCGCACGCGCAGGAGGATCCGGGCGACATGGAGACACGGCTGTATTTCCTGGCGGGCGACCTCGTCGCCAACGCCGCCGCGGGGGCCTTGATCGGCGCGCTCTCCGCGGCCTTCTTCGGTCCGGGCTGGAACATGTGGCTCGCGATGTTCATCGCGATGTTCGCCGCGATGCCGATCTCGATGTTCGTCGCGTTCCCCTTCGGCGCCTTCTTCGGCGCGATGGAGGTCAGGGTTCCGGTCATGACGACGGGCGTGGTCGTCTCGAGGTGGGGCTCGATGGCGGCCGCGATGCGCGTCATTTCGGTGGCGCAGG
>CAUJGH010000270.1 GCA_963169575.1 Myxococcota bacterium
TGCGCCAGGGATTCGAGGACGTGCTCCACCCACTTCATGTCCGTTCCTCCCGTTGGCGAGGCGTCCAGCCTAGATCAGGGACATTATTTTTCAAGGAAAGTAGCTTGCGTGAGGCGGTCCTCGCGACGGCCCGAGCGGAACCGCCGGTCGCCCCTTTCGCCGGTCGTCTTCCGTCCTGCGGCCGACCGGCGGCCGATCGCGCGATCGGGGCGGGGCGGGCTACGCTCGCGTCCGTCCCGCGCCCGCCCCCATCGAACCCGCGACGGAAGAGGACCCGCATGACCGAGAAGACTGCCTACGTACCGCCCCGCGTCTGGACCTGGGATGCCGAGAACGGCGGCCCCTTCGCGAAGATCAACCGCCCGATCGCCGGCGCGACCCATGAGAAGGCGCTCCCGGCCGGCGCCCATCCGCTCCAGCTCCATTCGCTCGCGACGCCGAACGGCGTCAAGGTCACGATCCTGCTGGAGGAGCTCCTCGCCCTCGGCAAGAGCGGCGCGGAGTACGATGCCTATCTCATCAACATCGGCGACGGCGATCAGTTCGGCAGCGGCTTCGTCGCGATCAATCCGAACTCGAAGATCCCGGCGCTGCTCGACCGCAGCACGACGCCCCATACCCGCGTCTTCGAGTCGGGCGCGATCCTGCTCTACCTCGCCGAGAAATTCGACGCCTTCGTGCCGAAGGCGGGGACGCCCGGCCGCGGCGAATGCCTGTCCTGGCTCTTCTGGCAGATGGCGAGCACGCCCTATCTCGGCGGCGGCTTCGGCCATTTCTATGCCTACGCGCCCGAGAAGCTCGAGTATCCGATCAACCGCTTCGCGATGGAGGTGAAGCGCCAGCTCGACGTGCTCGATCGCAACCTCGCCGAGCGCCGCTACATGACGGGCGACGACTACACGATCGCCGACATGGCGATCTTCCCCTGGTACGGCGGGCTCGTGAACGGGGAGCTCTACGGCGGCGGCGAGTTCCTCGACGTGAAGATCTACACGAACGTCCAGCGCTGGGCGGCGGAGATCCGCGAGCGGCCCGCGGTGCAGCGGGGCCAGCGGGTCAATCGCGCCTGGGGGCCGGAAGACCAGCGGGTCGCCGAGCGTCATTCGGCGAGCGATTTCAAATAACGTTCAGCGCCGCACGGGGCCCCGTGCGGCGGCTCCGGCGCGGGGGCCTGCTCGCGTTCAGACGACGCCGCGATGTCGGCTCGGCCGGAAGTCGACGCCGGCCGCCGCGTCGTAGTAGCGGACGGCAGCGCTGCGCGGCGGGACGATCGCGTCGAGGCGCGCGAAGTCCTCGGCGACGAGCCGGACGTCTGCGGCGCCGAGGTTGTCCCGGGCCTGCTCGAGCGTGCGCGGGCCGATGATGGGCGCCGTCACGCCCGGCTGGGCGGCACACCAGGCGAGCGCGAGCTGCGAGACCGTGCAGCTCTTCTCCTTCGCCATCGCGCGCAGCAGATCGATCAGCTCGAAGGCGAGCGGCGTCGCCTGGCGGCCGAAATTGTCCTTGCCGCCCTGCCAGCGGCCCTCGGCCTCGGCGCTCGTCCGGTCGTATTTGCCCGAGAGCAGCCCGCCGCAGAGGGGGCCCCACGGAATCACCGCGAGGCCATGGGTCTGGGCGGCGGGGAGGACCTCCCGCTCCGCCGTCCGGTCGAGCAGGTTGAAGGCGGGCTGCTCGCTGACCAGGCGGTTCAATCCGAGCTCCTTCGAGACCCAGAGCGATTCGACGATTCGCCAGGCCGGGAACATGCTGCCGCCGACATAGCGGATCTTGCCCGCGCGGATCAGATCGTCGAGGGCGCGCAGCGTCTCGTCGATCGGGACGTCGGCGCTCGGGCGATGGAACTGGTAGAGGTCGATCCAATCGGTCTGGAGCCGGCGGAGCGAGGCCTCGCAGGCGTCGACGACGTGGCGGCGGGAGACGCCGCGCGCGTTCGGATCGTCGCCCTGCTGGAAGAAGAACTTCGTCGCGAGCACGATCTTCCGGCGCCGCCCGTCCCGCGCGAGGGCGCGGCCGACGATCCGCTCCGTCTCGTTGCCGCCGTAGGCGTCGGCCGTATCGACGAAGTTGACGCCCTGCTCGAGCGCGAGATCGATGATCTGGTTCGACTCGGCTTCGTCCGTCTTCGCGCCGAACATCATCGTGCCGAGGCCGATCGAACCGATGCGCAGGCCGGTGCGGCCGAAGGGGCGGAGTTCCATGGGATGTCCTGTCTCGCGGTGGCTCTCTACCGTGTAGAGGGGGCGGGGTCGAAGGCGACGTGCATCGTCTTGAAGCCGTCCATGAAATTCGAGTGGAAATGCACCGGCGGCTCCAGCAGCCGCGGATTCGACCAGCGCCGGGCGATCTCGGCCGTCATGACCTCGATGTTCATGCGCGCCTGCTGATGCCCGATGCAGAAATGCGGACCGTTGCCGAAGGTCCGCGCGTTGCGGCGATTGTGCGAGGGATCGCGTCCGATGTCGAAGCGGTCGGGATCCGCGAAATAGCGCTCGTCGCGGTTCACGGCCGCGAGCAGGCAGACGAGCTTGTCGCCCGCGCGCAGCTGCTCTCCGGCGAATTCCTGGTCGCGGGTCGAAGTTCGGCGCAGGTAGACGACCGTATTGCGGAAGCGCAGGATCTCCTCGCTGGCGGCTTCGACGAGCGTGGGATCGGCCTGCAGGCGCGCATACTGGTCGGGATGGCGGATCAGCTCGTAGAGCAGCCAGCCGAGGGTGTTGCGCGTCGTCTCGACGCCGCCGACGACGAGGTTCTGGAAGAGCCGGCCGAACTCGCGATCGTCGAGTCTGCGGCCGCCGCGCTCGGCGTCTAGCATCGCGAGCGAGAGGCTGTCGCGGCGCTCCCTGCGCAGATCCGCGGCGAGCGCTTCGCCGAAGGCGATGAGGTCGATGCTGGCCTGGAAGCCGGCGAGCCGGTTCTCGGCGAAGTCGGGATCGTTCGCGAGGGTCAGCGTATTCGTCAGCTCGACGACGCGGGCGTAGTCGTCTTCCCGGACACCGAGCAGCCGGAAGAGGATGCGCATGGGCAATTGCATCGCGACCTCGCCGATGAACTCGCATTCGCGGCGATCGCCGAGACCGTCGAGGATCTCGCGGGCCATCGCCTGCATGAGCGGACGGCGGGCGGCGAGCGAGTCCGACTTGAACGCGAGATCGCCGAGCGAGCGCAGGACGCGGTGGGCCGGGGGGTCCTGGAAGGTCATGCTCTTCTGGAGCTCGACGAGGATCGCGTCCGGGGTGTCTTCGAGCAGGGGTCCGTGGGCGTTCGTGAAGCGGTCGGGGTTCTTGAGCACGAAGTCGATGTCGTCGCGCTGGAAGACGAGCCAATGGCCGCCCATCGCATGGCCGTCCTCCTGCCAGAGCAGCCGATGGGCGCGGCGCAGGCGGGCGATCTCCTCGCGCGGCGTTCCGGCCGCGAAATGATCGAGATGAAGGAGCGAGGTCGCGGGGATCGGGTCCATGTCCTGGGCGCATCCGGATGGGCTCGCGGCGAGTATGGCGACTCGGTCGCTTCCGCGCTGCCCATCCGCCGCACCGCATCAGCGCCTCGTCGTCCGGCATTCGCGCGGGCCGCGCGGCCCCGACGAGGGCGGCGGGCCGGCGCGCATGTCATGCTGGCGGCCGGGAGGCTTCCATGACGGCGACGGCGAACGACGATTTCGAGCAGCTCCGGCCCGGGATGGAGGTGCAGCTCCTGCGCCGCCGCGAGGCGATTGCCGCGGGCATGACGCCGCGGGGCTGGAAGGTCGGCCTCAACGTCGCCGGGGTGCAGGCGCATTTCGGAATCGGCGGGCCCTGCGTCGGCTGGCTCGACGGGCGGCGTGTGCTCGCGAGTGGTGCGTTGGTGGATTTCCTGCCGGACGTCTCGATGCGGATCGAGCCCGAGGTCTGTCTGCGCGTCGGAGAAGGCGGCCGGCTCGAAGCCGTCGCCCCCGCCCTCGAGATCGTCGACTTCACGACACCGCCGAAGGATCTCTTCGCGCTCCTCTCCTCGTCGATCCTGCACGTCGCGACCGTCGTCGGCGCGTTCGTCCCGGCCGAGCAGGCAGCGCGGATCCCGGAGCTCGGGCGGCGCTGGCCGATCCTCGAGGTGACGGGCGAGCCGACGCCGCCGCTCGGCGAGGGGCTCGTGCCCGCGGATCTGCAGGCGTCGGTGGATTTCGTCGCGGGCATGCTGCCGCGCTTCGGCGAGCGGCTCATGGCGGGCGATCTCATCCTCGCCGGATCGTATGCTGCGGCGGTGCCGCCGCTCGCGCCGGGCGCGCGCGCCCGGGCGGATTTCGGTCCGCTCGGCATCGTCGAGGTCGAGCGGGCGGGGCGTTAGGCGGCGGGTGCCGTGCAGCCGGCCGGTGGTACGTTGGAGCGGCGCCCGCCGGACCAGCCCGGACCTGAAGGCAGGCAGGCTCAGGCGAGCGATTCGGGCAGCTCGTCGAGCCGGATCCGCAGCGACGAGATTTCGAGGCTCTCGAGGTAGCGCGGCAGCTGGTCGGGATCGAAGATCGCGCCGTCCTGGAAGCGGTCCGCAGCCATCCGGATCGGCGCACTCGCCCGATCGAGCGTCCAGTCGTCGACGTGCGCGCCCTCGCGCTTCCAGTCGATCTCCGGCGCCGCGAGTCCGAGCCCGGCCGCGACCTCGCGATGGAGATCCGGTCGATAGACCGCATCGATCACGCGTGCGAGGCCGTCCGGCTTTTCGAGCTGGCCCCATCGGATCATCTGGGCGACGAACCAGGCGGCCTGCGAGCGCCAGGGAAAGGTCGCGGCATGGCGATGGAAGACGTGCATGTCAGGGAGGGCGCGCAGTCCTCCGTGCAGGTCGCCGAGCTGGCCGTGCATCGAAGCGGCGACGACGTCGACCGGAGCGTCGACGTACGACAGGCCGGAGATCAGATGGACGGCCTCCATCCGGTTCCCCGGGACGTCGAGCCAATGACAGGCCCGCATCAGTGCCCGCGTGACGGCACGAGCGCTTGCGGGATGTTCGTCGGTCCAGTCTCGTCGCAGCGCCAGGACCTTCTCCGGGCCGCCCGGCCAGACGTCGAGACTCGCGAGCAGCGTGCGGCCGGTGCCGCGATGGGCCGCCAGCGAGTTCCACGGCTCGCCGACGCAATAGCCGTCGATCGACGTCTGCTCGAGCATCGCGACCATCGCGGGGGGCGGCGCGACCAGGATGCGCACGTCCCGATCGGGATCGATGCCGCACGCGGCCAGCCAGTAGCGCAGGATGTAGTTGTGGGCGGAGAAGGGGAAGACCACGGCGAAGACGAGCTTCGGCCGGCCCTGCCGGCGATCGGCTTCGATCACGCTGCGCAGTCCGACGCCCGCGGAGACGGCGTTGCCCCCCTGCGCGGGGGCGTGTTCGGCGATGCGCTCGGCGAGGGCGGTCGAGACCGTGATCGCATTGCCGTTCAGGTCGAGACAGAGGGGCACGACCAGCGGGACATCGACGCCGTCGATGCCGAGGCTCGTCGAGAGGCTCATCGGGGCGAGCAGCTGCGCCCCGTCGAGCGCGCCGATCGCGAGCTTGTCGCGGACGTTGGCCCATGAAGGCTCGCGGGAGAGCGTGACGTCGAGGCCTTCGTCGCGGAAGAACCCGCGCTCGCGGGCGACGACGAGCGGAGCGCAGTCGGTCAGCGGCACGAATCCGAGCCGGACGCGGGCCGGGTCGGAACGCATCGCCGAGGCGCGCGGGCTCGGCGCAGTTCGCGCTCCTTCGTCGCCGTCCGTCATTTCATCCGCTCCTCTCGACTCTTCCTGGGCCGCGCGGCGGCTCAGATCAGATCCGCCATCTCGACGAGCTGCCTCGCGACGTCCGCGATCCGGAGGTTCCGGTCCATCGCGGCCTTCCGGAGCAGTTGATAGGCCTCCGGCTCGGAAAGGCCCTTTCGCTGCATCAAGATGCCCTTGGCACGGTCGACCAGCTTGCGCTCCTCGAGCGACGTCTTCGCCTCGGCGAGCTGGTCG
>CAUJGH010000271.1 GCA_963169575.1 Myxococcota bacterium
GCTTGACTTCGCATCCGATGCTCCGCGCCGCGCGCTCGCCTGGGTGCCGGAGCGGAGGAGCCGATCAGCGGGAGCGGAGCAGGATCGGGCAATCGTCCTCGCAGCCACGCTTTTCGGGCTCCGAGGCACGATCGGACGCGGAGTTCGGGATGCGCTTCGGCGCCGAACGAAACGTCCGGCACGTGCTGCATGCCCGTCCGGAGTCGAGAGCCACCTCGAAGCACCCCAGCGCTCGCCCGCGGCACGCCCCCTCCGAACGAGGCACGACGTATCGCGTCCGCCCCGCCCATGCTCCCAAGCGAGCGCGGGGCGCGAGGAGGGGGACGCGAAGTCAAGCGCAGCCGAAGGTCGCTCCAGCTCGCAGACCGCAGCAGCAGAGAGATCCGAGAATCAACGCCCTCCGAGACGAGGGCGAGCCATTCGCGTCCCCCTCCTCGCGCCCCGCGCGTCTTGTGAGACCCGCCGAGCCCCCGCGATGCGTCAGCGCCGGAATGCGTTGGTATGCGCCTGTGCCGGGAACTCGTTCTCCGAGAGCGGTTTGCCGGCGATCTCGTCGGGGCGGATACCGATCTTCGCGACGAGCGGCGCGAGCCTCTCGAGATCGAAGTCGTAGAGCTCCGCCGCGTTGAGGCCGAGCATCGCGCGCGTCTCGTCGACCGGGACGTCGTGGAAGGTATGCCGCAAGGCGAGCTTCGTATGCGGATAGGTTCCTTCGTAATGGGGGTAGTCCGAGCCCCAGAGCACGCGCTGCGTTCCGATCACCTCGCGATCGCGCAGCTCGACGGGCGAGGCCGAGCTCGCGCCGTAGAAACAGTTGCGCTTCGCGTAGAACGAGGGCAGCTCGGGCGTCACGGCGTCGGAGTTGAACTGGAACTCGCCGGCCATGCCCGTCCGGACCCGCTCCCAGAGCGCGTCCATGCGCGCCAGGATGTCCGGCACCCAGGCGCAGCCCGCCTCGGTCACGATGTACTTGAGCTTCGGAAAGCGGTGGAACACGCCGGCGATGATCAGATGCTGGTAGCTGCGGATCGACCACCAAGGCGTCTCGTGGAGCCGGATCGGGAGCGAGATCGGGTACTGGCCGTAGTCGGGCGAGCCCGTGCCGCCGTGGTGGTTGAGGACGACTTCGTTGTCCTGGCAGACGGCCCAGAAACGATCGTAGTCGGGGGCGTAGAGCGGGAGGATGTGGGTGCAGTCGTCGGGGACGTGGGGCAGCAGGATGCCGCCGCGCAGCCCGTGCTTCGCGATCCACTCGACGTCCTTGATCGCCTCGTCGATGTCGTTCAGATAGACGAGGCCGATGCCGGCGCGGCGGTCGGGATATTCGGCGCAGAAGTCGACGAGCCAGCGGTTGTGGGCGCGGATGCCTTCGAGGCGGAGCTTGTAGTCCTCGGGCTTGGGGTTGCCGCAGATGAGCACACTCGTGCGGAAGAAGGGCGGCACGGTATTCGGGAAGATCACTTCCCCGGCCACACCCTCGACGTCCATGTCGTTCGTCCGCTCGGTCGCGTCCCAGTTCTTGTGCTTCTTCGAGCCGATGTGCTTCTTCTGGGGGTTCTTGTACGTCCCGCGCCAATCGTCGAAGAGCGCCTGGTGCTTCGCGTCGAGATAGGTCTTGTAGGTATCGATGCTGGCGCCCGCATGGGAGTCGGAGGTGATGATCGTGAAGGGAGTCTGATCGGACACGGAGGGCTCCTGTCGAGAACGGGTTCGTAGATCTTCGCTGCGCGGGCGCGCGCGATCGGCGGTCCTTCGCGGACCGCCGGACCATAGCCGACGAAGCGCGGCGACGAGAGCTTCCCGGACGGGCACCGTCGACCGGGCGACGGTGCCCGCTTCGGACCAGGCTCCTAGCTGGGAAGCGCCTGCGCGTGGCGCGCCGCGAGCATCCGATCGACGCCGGCCTTCCAGGAGACTTTGCAGGGGCCGGCGAGCTGCGTGCGCAGCGCGTGGTCGAGCCAGTATTGATGGATCCCGTCGGGGCCTTCGATGACGTTCGCCTGCTTGCCGAGCCGGCTCGCGATGTACCGGGCCATCTCCGGGACCGGAACGGGCTCGTCGCCGCCCCAGTTGACGATCGTCGCGGGAACGGACGCCGCCGCGAGCAGGCCGGGCGTGTGGTCGAAGATGTCGTCTTCGTGGATCGGCGAGGCGATCTGCCCCTGGCCGGGCGGCATGACCTGGATCCGCACGCCCTTCAGGATCATGTCGGCGATCATCGCCGGAAAGCCGCCGTTGTCGCCGTAGGCCGCGTTCATGCGCGCGAGCGTCGTCTTCAGGCCGAACTCCTGCGCCGCCGAGCTGGCCACCGCCTCCTGCGAGATCTTCGAGACGCAGTAGGTCGGCGCGTAGGGCTGGGGCGTGCCGCCGAGCGGATCGCTCTCGAGCACGCCCTTGCCGTAGTCCTTCGGCGCCGCGTACACACCGCAGGTCGACATCACGAGGCAGGCCTTCGCGCTGCGAAAGCGCGACATGACACGGCCGGTGCCGAGGGCGTTGATCCGGATCGACGCCTGGAAATCGAGCCCCGGAACGATGGCGGCCGCGAGATGAAGCACGTAGTCGAACTGCTCGGGCGTCTTCGACCAGTCCGGCTGCTCGAGATCGACGATCGCCGTCCGGATGCCCGCCGTCTCGCAGCGCTCGCGGGACTTCCCGTCCGAGAAACGCGCGATGCCCCAGACCTCGTTCTTCTGCGCGAGCCGCGCGGCCAGGGGAAAGGCGATCTGCCCGGCCGGCCCGGTCACCAGGATCTTGCTGCCCTCGATCTGTGCCATGTCGTCTTCCTCTCTGCGGGATCTCTACGAGATCGCTCCGGAATCGCTACGCGATTTCTTCTTCCGGATCCCGATCGGATCTCTCGATCGCCGGACCGGCGCCCGGCGCGGCTCGTCCCGTGTTGCGGGCACACGATCGCGCATCGCGGGGCCGGGCGACAACCCGGCTCGCGGTCCGCGCCATCGGCGATCGGCGCGCGCGGGTCGACGCATGGGGCGGAACTGCGGTCGATGTGCCAACCTCCGCCCCCGTCACGCGCGCCTGCCGCAGCGAAGGAGGAACGAATGAGCTTCTCGAAGCCCCTGGCCGATCGGGAGAAGGCCCTCGAGGACGCCTTCTTTCGCGAAGAGAACGAGCGCCTGATCGCCTCGCTCCGCGCCAAGAAGGCAGAGGCCGAGGAGCGTCAGGCGCTCGCGAAGACGCTCGGCGTCGGCAACGAGGCCGTGATCGCACCGCTCCTCAAGCTGGGCGTGCGCGCGGAGAACGTCGCGGCGCTCGTACTCGCGCCGCTCGTGGCGATCGCCTGGGCCGATCGGCAGCTCCACGACGTCGAACGCCGCCAGGTCGTCGCCGCGGGCGAGCATTATGGCATCGATCCCGAGAGCGATGCCGGCAAGCTGCTCGCGACCTGGCTCGCCGCCCGACCGCATGAATCCCTGATCGACGTCTGGGCCGGCTTCGCTGAAGAACTCGGGCGGACGCTCGCCCCCGCGGAGCGCGACTCGCTGCGCGACGAGATCGTCGAGCGGGCTCGGGGCATCGCTCGCGCCTTCGAGAAGTCCCTGCTGCGCGGGCGTGGGCCGGGCGACGCGGAGAACGCCGTGCTCGCGAAGATCGAGGCGGCGTTCGGCGTCTCGAAATAACGCCTGCGGGAGACGGCGCGATCCGCGCCTCAGCGACTCGGCAGGGTGATCGTGAAGCAGGTGCCCTTGCCGAGGTCGCTCTGCACGCGCAGCGTGCCGCCGTGCTCGCGCACGATCCGCTGGCTCACCAGCAGCCCGAGCCCCGTGCCCTTCCCGCGCTCCTTCGTCGTGTAGAAGGCGTCGAAGATCCGGTCGAGATGCTGCGGCGCGATGCCGACGCCCGTGTCCTCGATCGCGATCTCGACGAGCTCGTCGTTCGGCCGACCGATTCGGACGCTGAGCGTGCCGCCGCTCGGCATCGCATCCGCGGCATTGACGATCAGGTTCAGGAAGACCTGCTCGAGTCGATCGCGATCGGCGACGACGGTCGGCCGCGGGCCGTAGTCACGCTCGACCACGATTCCGCGCCCCTTCAGCTTCTCCCGGAAGAAATCGACGCTGTGGTCGAGGACGTCGGCGACGGCGATCGCCTCGTGTTCGGCGCGCCGGGGACGCGCGATGTTGAGTAGCGTCTGGAGCAGGTCGGTGACCCGGCGGACCTGGTCGACGATGTGGCGCGCGCGGTCGCGGCTCTTGTCGTCGGGCGCGGAGCGTTCGAGCAGCTCGGCATAACCGAGGATCGTCGTCATGGGCGTACCGACGTCGTGGGCGATGCCGGCCGTGATGGTCGAGAGGGCGGCGAGCTGCTCGGCCTGGCGGGCGCGCTCCTCGGCTTGCCGGAGGTGTTCGAGGTCGCGGATGACGCCCGTGAACACCCGCTTTCCGGCGAGTGATCCCTCGGCGACGGCGAGAAAGTGGGGAAATACGCTGCCGTCCTTGCGGCGACCGCGGACCTCGCGGCCGATCCCGATGATGCGCCGCTCTCCGGTCTCGAGATAGCGGCGGACGTATTCGGCGTGCTCGTCGCGATAGGGCTGGGGCATCAGGATCGCGACGTTCTGGCCGAGCAGGTCGCTCGCCGCATAACCGAAGATCCGCTCCGCTGCGGGGTTGAGCTCGAGGATCGTGCCCTGCGCGTCGATCGCGATGATGCCGTCGACCGCCGCATCGACGATGGAGCGCAGCCGGTCGCGCTCCTCGCGGATCTGCTGTTCGGCGTCGGATTCGGGCCGGGCCCGGGGCTTGCCCTCGGCCTTCGTTTTCCCTGCCCCGCGTCCTGCCATGCCCACCCCCCGCAGCGCAGACCAATAGCGCGCTCGCCGGTCGAGCCGGGTCGACCCGCAGCAGGACACGCGCCTGGGACATTTATTCGCATACCGTGCATATTCTTCTCAGGCCGCACGGGGCGCGAGGGCGCCTCCGCCGCGAGATGGCCCTGGGCGCCTTCCGTGGCCCGGCGGGGGTTTGGCACGGCGGCTGCACTCCGGACGGGGAGATGAGTGAATCGACACGCGCCCCGACCCGGCCGACCCGGGCC
>CAUJGH010000272.1 GCA_963169575.1 Myxococcota bacterium
TCCACGGCTCCCTGGTCGAGGTCCGGGGCCTCGGCGTCCTGATCCTCGGGCCCAGCGGAGTCGGCAAGAGCGAGTGCGTGATCGAGCTCGTCCGCCGAGGTCAGCGCCTCGTCGCCGATGACGTCGTCCGCCTGCGCACCTCGCCGGGGGGAGAGCGTGTGATCGGCTGGTCTCCCGAGCACATCCGGCACTACGTCGAAGTCCGCGGCCTCGGACTGCTCTGCGTCGCGGATCTCTTCGGAAAGGAAGCGACGCTCGAGGAATGCGAGATCGCCTTCGTCGTGCGGCTCGCGGCCCAGGCGCCCGGTCGGGCCTTCGAGCGGATCGGCCTGGATCGGCCGCGCGAGTCGCTGCTCGGGGTCGAGGTTCCTGGGGTCGTGTTGCCCGTCCACGCCGCCAGCAATCTCGCGACCCTCGTCGACCTGGCGATCCGGGACTGGCAGCTGCGCCTGCGCGGCATCAATGCCGCCCGGCGTCTCGACGAAAGCCTGCGGACGCAGGGAAGCGGCGGGACCGCTGGAGAAGCGTCGTGAACGTGGGACGTCAGCGGATCGTATTCGTCAGCGGCCTCTCCGGATCCGGCAAGACGACGGCGATGGCCGCGCTCGAGGATCTCTCGTTCTACTGCGTCGACAACCTGCCCATCCAGCTGATCCCGCAGTTCCTGGCGCTCTGCACCCAGGCCTCGACGCCGATCGAGAAGATCGCGCTCGCGATCGATGCCCGGGAGAAGAAATTCCTGGAGCATCTGCCGGAGGCCGTCGCCGAGCTGCGGAATCAGGGGGCCTGGGTCGACGTCCTCTTTCTCGACTGTGCCGACGAAGTCCTCGAGCGGCGCTATCGCGAGACGCGCCGGGTCCATCCCCATTCGCCGGGCGGCTCGGTCCGGGAGGGGATCGCCCTCGAGCGCAGCCTGCTCGACGACGTCGTGCGCCTCGCGGATCTGCGCGTCGACACGACGCTGACCAACGTCCACCAATTGAAGGAGCTCGTCGTCCGCCACGTCTCGGGTGCCATCCGCCAGACCGTCGTGAACGTCGTCTCGTTCGGCTTCCGACACGGCACGCCCAGCGCGATCGAGCTGCTCTTCGACGTCCGCTTCTTGCCGAATCCCTATTTCGACGAGATCCTGCGCCCCGGAAGCGGGCTCGATGGACCCGTGGCCGACTACGTCCTGCAGAGCGAACGCGGCGTCGCGTTCCTCGAAAGGCTGCGCAATTTCGTCTCATACCTGCTCCCCTTCTATGACGAAGAGGGCAAGGCCTACGTCACGGTCGGCATCGGCTGTACGGGGGGGCGACACCGGTCGGTGGCCGTTGCCGAGGCGATCGCCGCCCGGCTGCGGGCTGCGGGGCGGGACGTGACCGTGACCCATCGCGATGTGGAGAGGGCGTTGTGAAAGTCGGCGTGCTGATCGTGACCCATTACCGGCTCGGCGAGGAGTTCCTCCAGGCGCTGCGGCTGATCCTGCCCGAGGCCCCGCGCTTCGAGGCCGTCTCCGTCGAGCCCAAGATGTCGGTCGAGGAGGTCCGGGGCGCGATCGCCGCCGGCCTCAAGACGGCCGACGCGGGGCAGGGCGTCCTGATCCTGACGGACATGTTTGGCGGGACGCCATCGAACATGAGCCTCTCCTTCCACGACGAGCACCGCGTCGAGGTCGTGACCGGGATGAACCTCCCGATGCTGATCAAGCTCGCGACGCTCAAGGAGGACAAGCCCCTCGACGAGCTCGCGCGCTTCATCAAGGCCTACGGCCAGCGCAACATTTCGGTCGCGAGCGAGCTCGTCCCGGAAGCCCGGTCATGAGCGAGGCGCCGATGGTCGAGAAGGCATTCGTCGTCCGATCGGCGATGGGCCTGCACGCGCGGCCGGCGGGCCGCCTTGCCTCGATCGCCGGGCGTTTCGAGAGCGAAATCAGCCTCGGGCGCGGAGAAGAGTGGGTCAGCGGCTCGAGCGTGCTCTCGATCCTCTGCCTCGCCGCGACGCAGGGGACGGTCCTTTCGGTTCGCGCCGTCGGTCCCGACGCGGAGCAGGCCGTGATGGAGATCGGGACCCTCATCGAGATGCCGGACGACGTCTAGCCGAGGCGCGATCGGGGCGAAGGAAGCGGCCGAAAACGTTTGATCGCCGTGGGGGACTCGCCTACCCTGCGGCCCGCTTCCGCCGGGGACCCGGCGAGCGGCCGTGGTGCAGTCGGACCACGGCCTGGACTGGGATCGTCGATCGACGAGGAGATCGGAATGGCTGCGCGTTCGTTGTTCACTTCGGAGTCGGTGTCGATGGGACATCCCGACAAGATGTGCGACCAGATCTCCGATGCGATCCTGGATGCGATGCTCGCGCAGGATCCGCGCTCGCGGGTCGCGTGCGAGACGGCGACGACGACGGGCCTGGTCCTGGTCCTCGGCGAGGTGACGACGAAGGCCCAGGTCGAGATTGCTTCGATCGTTCGCAGCGTCGTCGCGGACATCGGCTACACGAGCTCCGACATGGGCTTCGACGCCGCGACCTGCGCCGTGCAGGTCGCCCTCGGCAAGCAGAGCCCCGACATCTCCCAGGGCGTGACGGAAGGCGAGGGGCTCCACAAGGAGCAGGGCGCCGGCGATCAGGGCATGATGTTCGGCTTCGCCTGCGACGAGACGCCGGAGCTGATGCCGGCGCCGATCCGCTTCGCCCATCGCCTGATCGAGCGCCATCGGGAGCTCTTCGAGAGCGGCGAGCTCGACTATCTGCGGCCCGATGCGAAGAGCCAGGTCACGGTCGAGTACGACGACGACAATCGACCGGTGCGGATCGGCACGATCGTTCTCTCGACCCAGCACTCGCCGGACGTCGCCCACGCGAAGCTGAAGCAGGAGGTGATCGAATCGGTCATCCGCGCCTCGCTGCCGTCCCAGCTGATCGACAAGGACACCATCTTCCACGTCAACCCGACCGGCCGCTTCGTCGTCGGTGGTCCCATGGGCGACGCCGGCCTCACGGGTCGCAAGATCATCGTCGACACCTACGGCGGCATGGGGCGCCACGGCGGCGGTGCCTTCTCCGGCAAGGATCCCTCGAAGGTCGATCGCAGCGCGGCCTACGCCGCACGTTATGTCGCGAAGAACCTCGTCGCTGCCGGGGCCGCCCGCCGGGCCGAGGTCCAGCTGGCGTACGCGATCGGTGTCGCGGAGCCCGTCTCGATCCGGGTCGATACGTTCGGAACGAGCGCCCACGACGCGGCGAAGCTCGAGAAGATCGTGCGCAAGCATTTCGACCTGACGCCGCGCGGCATCGACGAGACCCACGACCTGCGCCGGCCGATCTATCGCGCCACTTCCTACCACGGTCATTTCGGTCGAGAGCATGTCGGTCTGCCCTGGGAGCGGACCAACAAGGCCGAGGCGATCCGCGCGGATCTGTAGGTCGGACGAGCCGATGCGCGCCCGACCCGATACCGAAGCCGATCGCCTCCGAGCGGCAGGAAGATCGCCGGCTGCCCCGGCACGGCGGGCGCGATCACGTCGGATCCTCGGGCGAGGCGCGGCAGGCCTGGGATCGGCGACGCTCTGGCTGATCGGTGCGCTGCTCCTGCTCGCGGCGACGGGCGCGGGCGCGCGGGAGACCGCGGTGGTCCGCGTCCTGCTGCTCGAGTCCCGGGAGCCCGTCGAGATCCGATCGCCCGCGTCGATCCATCGCATCGGACTCGCGCGCAAGACCCTCGAGCTGCTCGTCGACGGTCGACCGTCGGGGCCGCGTTGGCGCCCGGATCGGGAGGGCCCCTGGCAGGTCGGTGCACGGCGCTATCGCGGCGGGATCGAGCTGCGCGCCGAATCCGGCCGCATCCTCGTGTTGAACCACGCCCCGCTCGAGGACTACGTCGCCGCGACGGTCGGCGGCGAGATGCCCGCGAGCTGGCCCGACCAGGCGCTCCGCGCCCAGGCCGTCGCGACGCGGACCTATGCCCTCCATCAGCGCGAGCGGCGGCGCGGCGAAGCCTGGGACGTCCAGGCGAGCGAGCTCTCCCAGGTCTATCGCGGCATCGAGTCGGAGTCGGCAACGACGCTTCGCGCCGCCGAGGCGACGCGCGGCGAGATCCTGACCCACGGCGGCCATCCGATCCTCGCCGTCTTCCATTCGACGGCCGGCGGCCGGACCGCGAGCGCCGCGGAGGTCTGGGGCCGGGATCTGCCCTATCTCGAGAGCATCGACGTCGAGCACGAAGAGGACGCCCCCTTCACCTACTGGCGCACCGTCTTCCCACCCGAGACCCTGAACGGCGCGATCGCCGCCTCGCTCGGAACCGACTTCGGCCCGGTCGACCGCCTCGAGGTCGACGCCCGGAGCGAGAGTGGTCGCGTCGAGCGCATCGTGGCCCGCGGCGGATCGCGCGCCGCCCGCCTCGAGCGCGATCAGGTCCGCACCCTCGCGGAGACCCTCGGCCTGCGCAGCCGGCTCTTCGACATCCGCTCGACGCCGCAGGGATTTGCCTTCGTCGGATCGGGCTACGGCCATGGGGTCGGCATGAGCCAATGGGGAGCGCGCGAGCTGGCGCGGCGGGGCGCGTCGTATCAGCGTATCCTCGCGCGCTTCTATCCGGGCGCTCGACTCGAGGCCTGGCAATCCGAGAACGTCGCGGCGCGGACGGAGTCCGGCGAGCGGCTGCATCCGGCGCAGCCGGGGGGGAGATGAGCGATGGATTCGGGTGGATTCGTGCCGCTGCAGGCGCAATCGGGCGGCTTCGACTTCGCGTTCCTGGCGATGATGACCTCGATCTTCCTGATCTTCTATTTCCTCGTGATCCGGCCCCAGCAGAAGCAGCAGCGCGAGCGTGAGGCGTTTCTGAAGACGGCGGCCCGCGGCGACGACGTCGTCACGGCGGGCGGGA
The DNA here is from genome assembly GCA_963169575.1 of Myxococcota bacterium. Taxonomy (GTDB): domain Bacteria; phylum Myxococcota_A; class UBA9160; order UBA9160; family UBA4427; genus UBA4427. Next base: position 4,868 of record CAUJGH010000272.1, read on the forward strand.
TCCACGGCAAGGTCTCGGCGGTCGACGGCGAAATCCTCGAGGTCGAGGTCGCCCGGCTGAAGGGTGAGAAGATCAAGCTGCGGGTCAGTCGCAATCGCGTCGATCAGCTGACCAAGGCGAGCACGAGCGAGGCGGGCGGCAGTCCGGGGAGCTCTTCGGGAAGCTCCAGCAGCAGCAAGGGAGAAGAAGCGTGAACGGTGGGCTGGTCTGGCGGTCGATCCTGGTGGGGACGCTCGTCGCGTTCTTCGCTTTCCTCACGGCCGCGAACTTCGTGCCCAAGGCGCAGCGCGTCGAGAGCGGCTTCTGGCCCGATGATGGCCTGCGCATGGGGCTCGATCTGCGCGGCGGGATCCACTGGGTCGTCGGCGTGGATCTCGCCCAGGCGATCCAGCGCGAGCTCGAGTTCGTCCGCAAGAATCTACAGGCCCGCCTCGCCGAGGACGGCATCGCCCTCGATGCGCGCGTCGACGAGCAGCAGCGACTCATCGTCGTATTGGCGCGGGAGTCGGACCGGGCGAAGGTCGTCGACAAGATCGACGAGACGAACGTGCTCGTCTCGGACGGCGGTGAAGGGCTCGAGCTCCGCTATGGACTGACGGAGGACTGGACGAACGACGTCCGCGAGCGGACGATGTCCCAGGTCCTCGAGGTCCTGCGGCGCCGGATCGATGATCCGCAGCGCGGCATCCCGGATTCCGTCGTGACGCGCCAGGGCGACGATCGCGTCCTCGTCCAGATCCCCGGCGAGGAGATCGATCGCGACCGGGCCCGCATGCTGCTCAAGAGCACGGGCTTCCTCGAGTTCAAGATCGTCGTCGATGCCGATTCCAGCGAGGAGCAGCTGCGCGCCCGCCATCCCGAAGGCATCGACCCGAACCTCGTCGTCGTTCGTCAGACGGATCAGCAGTCGGGCGCCGAAGTCGGGGCCTATCTCGTTCCGAAGGTCGCCGACATCACGGGCGACTACCTCGAGGACGCGCGCGTCGCGTTCGATCAGCAGCAGCGTCCGATCGTCGAGTTCACCTTCAGCCCGGAAGGCGGCGAGCTCTTCGAGGACCTGACGGAGAAGAATCGCGGTCGCCAGCTCGCCATCATTCTCGACGAGAACGTCTACAGCGCCCCTTCGATCCGGGCGCGCATTTCGGAGCGCGGCATGATCGAGGGCCGGTTCACGGCCGACGAAGCCGCCGACCTCGCCGTCATCCTGCGCGCGGGCTCGCTCTCGGTCCCGGTCGTGATCGAGGAGGAACGAACGGTCGGTCCGGGCCTCGGCCAGGACTCGATCGAGAAGGGCGGTCTGGCCTCGATCGTCGGGCTCGCCGTCGTGCTCGTGTTCGGCGTCCTCTACTACCGCGTGTCGGGGCTGATCGCCGGGATCTCGCTGGTGGCGAACCTCCTGCTCCTGCTGGGCCTCATGTCTCTGTTCGAAGCGACCCTGACGATGCCGGGAATCGCGGGCCTCGTGCTGACGATCGGCATGGCGGTCGATGCGAACGTGCTCGTCTTCGAGCGGATCCGGGAAGAGCTGCGCAATGGACGGGCGGTCCGGGCTGCGATCGCGACGGGTTTCCAGAAGGCGACCTGGACCGTGCTCGACGCGAACATCACGACGCTGATCACGGCGATCATCCTGTTCGAATACGGCACCGGTCCGATCAAGGGATTCGCGGTGACGCTCTCCGTCGGCATCGTGACGAGCGTGTTCGCCGCGCTCGTGGTCTCGCGACTGATGTTCGATCTCTACGTCGGCGACCGGAAAGTTTCGACCCTTTCGATCTAGCGGCGCGGCTCGTCCCGACCGTTCGGGCCCGCTCGCCAGGAGACGCAAACCGTGCCGATGGAAATCGTTTCACACGACCTGAACATCGACTTCCTGGGGCGCCGCCGCCTCTGGATCAGTCTCTCCGCCGCGCTGATCGGGCTCGGCATGGCGGCCGCCGTGCTCTGGGGGATGCCCGTCGGGATCGACTTCGCCGGCGGCACCGAGTTCCAGCTGCAATTCGATGAGGGCGTCGCGGTCGACGAGTCGCGGCTTCGGGAAGTGGCGGTCGGCGCCGGATTCCTGGATGCGGAAGTCGTTCGCTTCGGCGAGGCGGACAGCCGCGAGTTCCTCATCAAGTTCAAGGCGAATCCGGAGGAGGAAGTCGCCGCGGCGGCGGCCGGAGAGGTCGACGGACTCGCGGCCAATACCCGGGTCGCTCGGCTCCAGACCTCGATCCGCGATTCGATCGGCGGGTTCGTCGAGCAGCGCGTCGAATTCGTCGGCCCCAAGGTCGGTGCCGACCTGCGGCGGGATGGTGCCAACGCCATGCTGATGTCGGCGATCGCGGTCCTGATCTACATCGCCTTCCGGTTCAGCTCGCGCTATGCGCCCGGTGCCGTCGTCGCGCTGGTCCACGACGTGCTGGTCACGACCGGCATCCTCGTCCTCGCGAACCATCTCGGTCTGCGGGTCGACTTCGATCTCCAGGTCCTCGCGGCGCTGCTCGCGATCGTCGGCTACAGCCTCAACGACACGATCATCATCTACGATCGCATTCGCGAAAACCTCGAGCTCCAGCCCAATGCCGATCTCGAGAAGGTGCTGAACGCTTCCGTCAATCAGACGATGTCGCGAACGATCCTGACCGCCGGCACGACGCTGCTCGCGGTCCTCGCGCTGCTGCGGCTCGGCGGCGAGGTGATCTTTCCGTTCTCGTTCACGATGCTGATCGGCATCGTCGTCGGGACCTATTCGTCGATCT
>CAUJGH010000273.1 GCA_963169575.1 Myxococcota bacterium
TCGGAAGGGAAGGTCCGGGCGGGGCGCCATCCGGGACGTGGTATAAAGGCCGAAAACGGAGAGGGGGAGCGCCATGCAATTCGGTCTCATGTTCGCGAACGTCGGCCCCTTCGGTCAGCCGGAGGGCCTCGTCCATCTCGCGCAGACCGCCGAGCGCGTCGGCTTCGAATCGCTCTGGACCGTCGAACACGTCGTCGTGCCGAAGGGCTATCAATCGCAGTATCCGTACAGCCGCGACGGTCGCATGCCCGGCGCGGACGACGCGCCGATCCCCGATCCGCTGATCTGGCTCGCCTACGCCGCGGCGGTGACGACGAAGATCCGGCTCGCGACGGGCATCATCATCCTGCCCCAGCGCCATCCCTTCTACATCGCGAAGGAGGCGGCGACGCTCGACGTCCTCTCGCGCGGCCGACTCGTTCTCGGCGTCGGCATCGGCTGGCTCGAGGAGGAGTTCAAGGCGGTCGGCGTCCCATTCGAGACGCGGGCCTCGCGGACGGAGGAGACGATCGATGCGATGCGCGCGCTCTGGTCGAAGGGGGCCTGCGAGCATCACGGCAAGCACTACGCCTGGCCGAGCGTCGAGTCCAATCCGAAGCCTGTCCAGGCGCGGATTCCGATCGTGATCGGGGGCCATACGAAGAGCGCCGCGCGGCGAGCGGCGCGGGTCGGCGACGGATTCTTTCCGGCCCGCGCGGATACGCTCGCGGAATGTCTCGTCGAGCTCGCGACGGAGTGTGCCCGCGTCGGGCGGAATCCGTCGGAGATCGAGATCACGACCGGCTGCGCGCCGAAGCTCGACGAGATCAAGCGGCTCGAGGACATGGGCGTCCGCCGGATCACCTTCGGCCCCCCCGGCTTCTCGCGTGAGGACGTGACCGCCGGCCTCGAGAAGCTCGGCAACGAGATCATCGCGAAACACTGATGCCCGTTCTCGACGTCATCGGCCTGCGCAAGGTCGTCTCGGATCGCACGCTCTTCGAGGACGTCACGCTGACGATCCGCCGCGGCGAGAAGGTCGGCCTCGTCGGTCGCAACGGCGCAGGCAAGAGCACGCTCGGACGGGTGCTCGCCGGTCTCGAGTCTGCGGATGACGGACGCATCGCACGGCGACGCGATGCGGTCGTCGACTATCTCGCGCAGGAGCCGGTCTTCGGGGCCGAGCGGACGATCCGGGAGGTCGTGCTCGAGGGTCTCTCGGCCTGGACGGCGGCGCGTGCGCGCTTCGAGGCGCTCTCGGAGCAGGTCGCAGTCGCGTCCGATCCGGACGAACAGACGCGCCTCGCCGAAGAGCAGGCGAAGCTCGGCGAGGCCATCGAACGGCTCGGCGGCTGGGAGCGGGAGCACGAGGCGCTCGCGATCGTCAGCGATCTCGGGCTCGACGATCCCGAGCGCCGGATCGGGACGCTCTCGGGCGGCGAGACCCGGCGTGTCGCCCTCGCGCGGCTGCTCGTCGCGAAGCCCGATCTCGCGATCCTCGACGAGCCGACCAATCATCTCGACATCGACACGATCGAATGGCTCGAGGCGCATCTCGCGGAGCGCTTCCCGGGCGCGGTCCTCCTGATCAGCCACGACCGCCGCGTCCTCGATGCCGTGACGACGCGGACCCTCGAGCTCCACGACGGCCGCGTCGACAGCTACGACGGAGGTTATGCAGCCCACCTGCTCGCGAAGGCCGAGCGCGAGGCCCACGCCGAGCGGACCGAGCGCAATCGACAGAACTTCCTGCGCCGCGAGGTCGAATGGCTGCGCCGCCAGCCGAAGGCGCGCGGGACGAAGCAGAAGGCGCGCACCGACCGCGCCGAGGCCGCCCTCGACATCCGCGCCCCGCGCGAAGATCGGCGCGCGGAGCTGCGGCTCGCCGCCGAGCGCCAGGGCAAGACGATCCTCGAAGCGAAGGGCCTCGTCGTCGAGCGCGACGGACGCCGGCTCGTCGATGGCCTCGATCTCGCCCTGCGCCCCGGCGAGCGGATCGGGATCGTCGGGCCGAACGGCTCGGGCAAGACGAGCCTGCTGCTCGCGATCGTCGGGCAGCTCGTCCCGGCTGGCGGGGCGATCGTCGTCGGCGCGAACACGCGCATCGGCTACCTCGATCAGGCGCGCTCCGGACTCGATGACGGGGACACCGTCCTCGAAGCCGCCGTCGGCGATGCGACCGAGATCGCCTTCGGCGAGGAGCGCCTCTCGGCCCCGAGCTACCTCGAGCGCTTCCTCTTCGAGCGGCCCAAACAGCGATTGCGGGTCGGCGAGCTCTCGGGCGGCGAGCGCGCGCGCGTCTGCCTCGCGCGTCTGCTCTCGGGCCGCTGCAACCTGCTCCTGCTCGACGAGCCGACCAACGATCTCGACGTCGATACGCTCGCGGCGCTCGAGTCGATGCTCGTCGATTTCGGCGGCAGCGTGCTCGTCGTCAGCCACGATCGCTGGCTGCTCGACCGTGTCGCGACCTCGATCCTGGCCTTCGAGGGCGATGGCCGCGCCGAATATCACGTCGGCAACTACAGCGACTACGCGGCGGTGCGCGTGCGTACGGCGCGGGCCGATGCGCGCGCGACGACCTCGTCGCGGCGCGCCGAGTCGACGGGCGGCGCGGCGACGTCTGCGGCCGGCGGGACGGGCGTGCAGCCCGGCGCGTCGGCCCGCGAATCGGACGGCCCCGCAGCGCTTCGGCCGGCCGAGGTCGCGTTCGCGAGCGCTGCGAAGCCGAAGAGGCTGAGCTTCGCCGAGCAGCGCGAGCTCGACGGCATGCTCGATGCGATCGCCGCCTCCGAGGCGCGACTCGAATCGCTCCAGGCCCGGCTGGCCGATCCCGCGACCTATCAAGGCGAGGGCGGGGCCGTCGTGGCGCTCCGGGCCGAGCTCGAGCAGGCCGAGGCCGAAGTCGCGCGCCTCACCGCGCGCTGGGAGTCCCTCGAGAGCCGCGCGGCCCTGACGGCGAGTCGCTGAGCGTGGGCGGCCCATGCGCCGCGCTCGCTCGATCCGGCGCTAACGTCGCGTCGGACCCCGGATTCGGGAAGGGCGGCCGACCCGCCGGTTCGTGCGTTCGCAGGTTCGCTCGCTCGCAGGCGAAGGCGCGAAGCCGCACCCGATTCCGTCCTCGACCCCGCAGAGAATTCGCGCTCCCCCGCGCGACGGAGAGCCCCAGCCATGGCCATCGATTTCAGCTTTCCCGAGGAAGTGACCTTCATCGTCGAGCGCGTTCGCCGCTTCTGCGACGAGATCGTCGCGCCGGCGCAGAAGGAGATCGAGGCGAACGAGGGCGATCGCAAGGTGCTCGTCCGGCAGATCGTCTCGATGCGGAAGGCCGCGAAGGAATGGGGTCTCTGGCTGCCCCACATGCCCGAGGAATGGGGCGGTATGGGGCTCGGCCACGTCGCGATGGCCGCCGTCTCTGCCGAGGCCGCGAAGAAGAGCAGCTTCGGCCCCTTCGCCCTCAATGCCCAGGCCCCCGACGAAGGCAACATGCATACGCTGCTGCACTGGGCCTCGCCCGCGCAGAAGGAGAAGTACCTGCGGCCGTTATGCGAGGGGACCGCCCGCTCCTGCTTCGCGATGACCGAGCCCGAGGTCGCGGGCTCCGACCCGACGCTGATCCAGACGCGCGCGGTCCCGGACGGCGATGGCTGGCTCGTGAACGGCCATAAATGGTTCATCTCCGGCGCGCGCGGAGCGAAGTTCGCGATCCTGATCGCGCGGACCGAGGAGGGCCCCGAGATCCCCCAGGCCGGCAACTCGGCCTTCATCGTCGATCTGCCGAGCGAGGGCTGGGAGATCGTGCGCGACGTCGAGACGATGAGCGGCGCCCACAACCACTGCGAGATCCGGATCGAGAACCTGCGGCTCCCCGCCGACGCGATCCTCGGCGGCCGCGGGCAGGGGCATCTGCTCGGACAGGCCCGGCTCGGCCCCGCCCGCCTCGCCCATTGCATGCGCTGGATCGGCCAGGCCGAGACCGCCCTCGAGATGATGGTCGAGCGCTCGCTCCATCGCTTCGCCCACGGCTCGCTGCTCGCGGAGAAGCAGGGCATCCAGTGGATGATCGCCGACAGCACGATGGAGCTCTACCAGTCGAAGCTGATGGTGCTCCACGCCGCCTACAAGATCGATCGCGGCGAGGACTTCAAGAGCGAGGTCTCGATGGCCAAACACTTCGTCGCGAACGCGCTGAACCGGATCGTCGACCGGGCGATCCAGGTCCACGGCGCCCTCGGCTATTCCACCGACACCCCGCTCGCGAAGATGGCGACCCAGGCCCGCTGGGCCCGCTTCGCCGATGGCGCAGACGAGGTGCATCAATGGCGCATCGCGGAGCGGACGATCCAGGCCTGGACCCGTTCGGGGAGCCTGAAGGCGGCGACGGGCGACCTGCCGGTCTGATCCGGAGGGGCACGGCGGACGGGCGGTTCGGGGCTGTGCTACGGTGCCGCCGCCGAGCGCCTATCACCCCCTGGACCCCGACCCACCCCCACTGGAACCAGCCCGCTGCCGAGGCCGCGTCCGCGACGCGGCCGTCCGCCGTTCGGGCGAAATCGACGATGACCCAAAACGACCTCTTCTCCGACCTTCCTGCGCCGATTGCGAAGGCCCTCGCCGACCGCGGCTTCACCGAATTGACCGCCGTCCAGCAAGCCGTCGTCGACGCCGAATCCGCCGGCCGCGATCTGCGCGTCTCCTCCCAGACCGGATCGGGCAAGACCGTCGCGATCGGCATCGCGCTGGCCTCCCACTTCCTCGACCGACCCGCAGAGGCGTCGCCCCGGACGGCCGGCGACTCGGCCGCCCATCCGCGGGCGCTCGTCATCGTGCCGACCCGCGAGCTGGCGGCGCAGGTCCGGGAAGAGCTCAAATGGCTGTTCGCGGCGCTGCCCGGAGCGACCGTCGAGGTCGTGACGGGCGGAACCTCGATCCTGCGCGAGCGGATCGCGCTCTCGCGCCGGCCGGCCTTCGTCGTCGGGACGCCCGGCCGATTGCTCGACCACATGCGCAACGGCGCGCTCGCCTGCAACGCGATCGAGCACGTGATCCTCGACGAAGCCGACCAGATGCTCGACATGGGCTTCAAGGACGAGCTCGACGAGATCCTCGCCCAGCTCCCCGAGAAGCGGTCTTCGCATCTCGTCTCGGCGACCTTCCCCCATGCGGTCAAGGCCCTGGCCGATCGCTTCCAGAAGGATCCGCTGACGCTCGAGGGGACGAAGCCCGGCGACGCCCATCCCGACATCCAACACATCGCCTACACGATCCGGCGTCATGAGACCTACGCCGCGCTCGTCAACGTCCTGCTGCTCGCGGGCGATTCGCGCTGCCTCATCTTCGTGAATCGGCGCGTCGACGCGACGGAGCTCGCCGAGACGCTCGCCGCCGACGGCTTCGGCGCCGCGCCCTTCAGCGGAGAGCTGCCCCAGGCGCAGCGCACGCGAACCCTCTCGGCCTTCCGCAGCGGAATGCTGCCGATCCTCGTCTCGACCGACGTCGCGGCGCGCGGCATCGACGTCCCCGACATCAGCACCGTGATCCACGTCGATCCGCCGCGCAACTCCGCCGCCTACGTCCATCGCAGCGGGCGCACGGGCCGCGCCGGACGCGCGGGGCGCAGCATCCTGCTCGTGCTCGGCACGGAAGCGCGCAAGGTCGGTCGCATGCTGCAGGGGGCCCGCGTCGGCGTCTCCTGGCAGGCGGTACCGCGGCCCGAGGCGGTCCAGAAGGCGCTCCACAAGCAGGCGCGCAAGATCCTCTTCGAACGGCTCGCCGAGTCGTCTCCCGACGAGGCGCAGCGCATGGCCGCGAAGCAGCTGCTCGAGGAGCGCGATCCGATCGAGATCGTCGCAGCGCTGCTCGAGATGGCGAAGCCGAAGCCGCCGTGCGAGCCGATGGAGGTCGTCGGCCTCGATCCCTTCCAGGACGATCGGCCGGGCAGGCGCGGACGGCCGGAGCGCGGCGATCGAAGCGAGCGGAGCGACTGGCGGGAGCGTGTAGACGCCGGGCCGAGAGGCGACCGTGCGCCGGCGCCGCGCAGCGCGCGGCCCGGAGCGGGCGGCTTCGAGACCTTCCAGATCAGCTGGGGCGAAGAAGCGGGGGCGACGCCGGCGCGGCTGCTCTCCCATGTTTGTCGGCGCGGCGGGGTCGAGAGCGGACAGGTCGGTGCGATCCGCGTGTTCGGCGCATCGTCCGTCATCGAGATCGCGAGCGATGCCGCCGAGGGCTTCGCTTCGCGCGTCGCTGCGCCGGACGAGCGCGATCCCGGCATCGTGATCACGCGCGGCGGCGAGCGACCGCCCTTCGCGGAGCGCAGCGCGGCGAAGGCGGAGCGGAAGCCCTTCGCGTCGCAGCGGGCGACGCGAGAAGAGCGCCCGCGTGCCCGCGCGGCGGGGCCCTGGCCCGGCGAATCGAGACCCGAAGGCCGAGGGCCGGAGGGCCCGCGGTCGACCGGCCCGCATCCGAAGAGCGCGCGTCCCGCCGGCGCGCGTGGGGCCGGCGTGCCCGGCTCGCGGGGGCCGCGCGAAGCGGGACCGCGCCGCGATGCCGAGTCTTCGGGGGCACCGGATCGCAAGGCGAGCCCGAAGCACGTTCGCAAGGCCGGTGCGAAGGCGCCGTTCGCGAAATCGTTCGGACCGGGCAGCAAGCCGGGCGGGCCGCAGCGCGGCAAGCCGGGATCGAAGCCCGGCGGTGGCCGGCCGGGCGGCAAGGCCGGTGCGATGTCCGGCGGCAAGCCCGGTGGCAAGTCCGGCGCTCGACCCGCTGCGAAGTCCGGCATCCAGGGCCCGCCGAAGGCCCGCCGAAAGGGTGCGCCAGGCGGTCCCGCGGATCGCGCGAAGCGGTAACGTCGTCCTTCGATGCGCGCGAGCCGACGAGCTTCGATGCGCCGAGGAGACGATGGGATGGCGAGTGCAGGACGAGCGGGAACGAATCCTTCGCTGACGAAGAAGGGCATGGGCATCGTGGACGGCTGGCCCCTCGAGGTCGCCGACGAGAGCCCGCGCGCGCTCCGCAAGGCGATCCAGATGCTGCTCGACATCGAGGCGATCCGCCGCGTCAAGCACGCCTACTTCCGCTGCCTCGATACCGGCAACTTCGAAGAGATCGAGACGCTCTTCCATCCCGACGTGAAGCTGCATTTCATCGGCGGCACCTACGAATGGAAGCTGCAGGGCCGCGACGAATACGTCGCCGCCCTGACCCAGTCGTTCCACACCCGCTCCGTCGGCCACCACAACGGCCACCACCCCGAGATCGAGATCCTCTCCGCGGACGAGGCGACCGGCGTCTGGTACCTCCACGACAACATGTGGATCATGAGCAACAAGAACTTCACGACCGGCACCGCGATCTACTGGGACCGCTACCGCAAGATCGACGGCAAATGGCTCATCGCGGACACGAAGTACGAGCGGATCTACGAGCTGAACGAGCACAAGCGCGAAGATCCGAAGTTCGACTATCACTATCTCGCGAAGTACGGGCAGAAGCTGCACGAGTAGGCGGAGCTGGACTGCGGGCGGCGCCGGATCGAGGGCGTGTCCGGTCGGCCGCCGCGATCGAGAGGGCGCCGCGCGCGATCAGTCGACGACCCGATGGCGTCCCGCGCTCCAGCCCCGGCCGCCGATCAGCGTCTGCGCCAGGTCCGCGACCGGCCGCTCGAGGTCTGTCGCGAGCGTGTCGTTCCAGCGATTCCAGAAGCCGAACAGACAGACCGCCGCCACCATCTCGACGATCTGCTCCTCGTCGAAATGCGCGCGCAGCGCTTCGAAATGCTCCGGCCCGACGCCATTCGGCGACTGTCCCATCGCCAGCGCGAGCCGCAGCGCCGCGCGCTCCGACTCGTCGAGGAGCGCAGAGCGCTCGAACTCCCAGACGGCCGCGATCCGCGCCGCATCGACGCCCGTCTTCTTCGCGGTATGGCTCGTGTGCGCCTCGCAGAAGCGGCAGCCGTTCGCGCTCGACGCGAGATGGGACATCAGGACCTTGAGGCCGCGATCGACGCGATCCAGCGACGAGAGGGCCGAGGAGAACGCGAGATAGCCGCGCAGCAGCGCCGGAATCCGCGCCATCGTCAGGAACGAGTTCGGGACGTAGCCCGCGTTCGCGTCGAGGAAGCGGAAGTAGTCCTCGAACTCGGGCGCGTCATCGCGGGGGAGGGGGGCGACATGAGCCATGGGGCGTCTCCTCGTCGATCGGCTCGCGTCGGCGCCGCGCTCCTCCCGTGGATCGTCAGCGTCGGCACGCGTCGGCCATCGCGCATCGGCGATCGGACGTCACGTCGCGAGCCTCGACCTTCGGGCGCGGCGGATCGCGACTAGCGAGGCTCGCACACGAAGACCGGGATGTTCCGATCCGTGCGCGCCTGGTAGTCGTCGTATTCGTGGTAGTGCTTCACGCAGATCGGCCAGAGCTTCGCCTTCTCCGCGTCGTCGACCTGGCGGGCGCGCATCGCGACCTTCTTGCCCTTGTACTGGACCGTGACGTCCGGGTTCTTCTGGATGCTCTTGACCCAGACCGGCGATTTGGGCGCACCGCCCTGGGAGCCGACGACGATCACGCCCGATTCGACGCCCTCCTTCAGCGGGACGTACATCAGCGGGACCGTGCGGTCCTGGCCCGTCTTCGCGCCCTTCATCGTGACCAGCATGACGGGCCGGCCCTGGAAGGTCCCCATCAGGCGGCCGCCCGTCAGCTTGTAGACGAAGACGTTCAGCGCCGAGAAGGGCTTGATGAATTGGCGCAGCCGCTTGAACTCGAGGTCGGTCATCGGATTCTGGGCCATGGATCCCTCCTGGTGGGCGATGTGAAGCGCCGAGGTTCGGCGAGCGCGGCCAGTCTAGCGGCGCCGGCCGTCCTGTCGGTAGGCTCCTCGAGGAATCCCGTCCCGACGAACCAGGCGAGCAGCGCGTCGCCGAGGAGGCGCCCATGGCGACGACCACGCAGCGGAAGGTGCAGACGAGGGGCCTCGAGTTCCAGCTCCTCGAGGCGGGCGAACGTCGCCCCGGCGAGGATCCGGTTCTGCTGCTGCACGGCTTCCCGCAGACGTCGCACATGTGGCGCCACCAGATCCCCGCGCTCGCCGAGCGCTACGAGGTCTATGCGCCCGACACACGCGGTTACGGCGGAACCGAGAAGCCGCGCGTCCGCGTGACCCGCGACCTGCTCGCCCGAGACGTCGTCGATCTGCTCGATGCCCTCGAAATCCCGCGCGTTCGCCTCGTCGGCCACGACTGGGGCGGCATCATCGCCGCCGCGGCCGCCCTCAAATTCCCGGACCGGATCAGCCGCCTCTGCCTCATCGATACGCTCGTCTCGGTCTGGATCACCTGGGGGATCCATGGCTACTGGTTCAAATGCGAGCCCGAAGCCGAGCAGTTCTTCGAGAAGCACCACGAAGCGTTCATCCGCTCCGTCTTCGCGAACGGCCCGCGCCCCTACGGCGGCCCGCCGGAATCGCCCTGGGCCCCCGTCGACGGCGCCGAAGGCAGCAGCGCCCTCGCCGAGTTCGACATGACGAAGGCCTTCTCGCCCGCCGACGTCGATCGATATGCGGCCGCCTTCTCCGATCCCGGCGCCTGGTTCCACGCCGTCGAGTACTACCGCCACGCGCTCCCGTTCCACGTCGCGAAGCCCGATTCGGCCGCCCGCGGCGGCGTCCGCTTCGAGTTCCGCTCGAATCCCCAGGTCGCGGCGATGTGGAAGCATCCGGGGCTGCTCTTCTCGCATCCCGACTGGGCGACGAACTTCATGGTCTTCGCGCCGGAGGACTGGCATCTCCGATACACGGGACCGACCTGTTATTTGTTCAGCCCGTTCCTCGTACCGCAGGCGTTCGTGGATGGAAAGCTTCCGCCCGACGACTACATCCCGAGTGGGAATCCGTACGCGGATTCGTTCTCGCACCACTTCCCGGATCTGCGCACGCGCGGTGCGCTCTCGGGGCATTTCATTCCGGAGGAGGCGCCGGAGCGGACGAACGAGGTGTTGACGAAGTTCCTGGCCGGGGAGATCTGATCCGGCGACCCGGGTGCGCTCCGCGCGGATCGCGGCGATTCACTCGCCGGGCCGGTCGGCGCTCGCCCCGGGACACGGCGCCTGCGGATCGAACGCGCCTTGCGTCGAGAGCCCATCGTAGAGCGTGTCGGCCAGTCGCCGGAAGGTGCGGATGCGACCGCCCTGGGCGAAGGGCGTGGCCGGCAGCATCAGCAGTCCGACGATCGTCCTGTAGGAATCCGTGGCGCTCGCTTCGAAGACGCAGCCGGTCTCGGCGTTCCTCAGCGAGTAGACCAGCGCCATCTGCGAATCGACGGAATAGGGGATCACGGTGAGCGTCAGCCCGCTGATGATCTGCAGGAAGATGCTGGACTCGCCTTCGTGATGGCCGCTCAAGGTCAGGCGGAACGTCGAGGCGTCGGTGAAGTTTCCAGACTTGACGTACGTGTCGCCCGCGATGTAGCCCTCGTTCTGCCATCGCTCGAGAATGACGTCGTTGAGGCTTCGTCCCATCTTGTTCGACGTCACCATCTTGCCGCCGTCGAGATGGAACGAGAAATCGCCGACCGTCTGCTCGATCGCCGGGGCATTCGCGGCGCGCCGAGGCTCGAGGTCAGTCAATTGATCGCCGGCGAGCGTGATGCAACCCGGCAGGAAGGCGGCGACGACGAGGACCAGGACGCGGACGTCGAACGGCATGCTCTTCTCCTTCGTGGATCCCCGCGCGGAAAGCTCGCCCCCTCGAACGACCACGCCGGACGGACCGAACCCCCGGAGCGACTCGTCCGGGCCAGCGCGGCTATGCGCCGGTCGCGGATCGACTCAAGGCCTTTCGCAGGATCGTCACGATCTCCTCCGCATTTCTCCGCGAAGGCTCGGCGCTCGGCACGAACGCCGAGCCATGAAACGTCCCCGCATAGTTGTGGAGCTCGACCGAGACGCCCGCCTCGAGCAGCGTCATCGCATAACGCAGGCCCTCGTCGCGAAGCGGATCGAACTCCATCGTCGAGACGTAGGCGGACGGCAGGCCCTTGAGGTCCTTGGCGAGGGCACGGGCCGGCGCGGCGTAGATCGAGGGGATGCCGCGATGGTTCGGGCCGAGGTAGTGCTTCCAGCTCCAGACGGCGTTCGGGCGGTTCCAGAAGGGCGTGTCCTGGAAGGCCATCATCGAGGGGGTGTCGAGGCGATCGTCGAGCTCCGGGATCTCGAGCAGCTGGAAGCAGATCGCGGGGCCGCCCTTGTCGCGGGCCATCAGGGCGAGGCCGGCGGCGAGTCCGCCGCCCGCGCTCTGGCCGGCGATCGCGATGCGCGCGGGATCGATGCCGAGCGTCGCCGCGTTGTCGGCTGTCCAGCGCAGGCCCGAATAGCAGTCGTCGATCCCGGCCGGGAAGGGATGCTCGGGCGCGAGCCGGTAGTCGACACTGACGACGACGGCATCGACGGCGGCGGCGATCGCATCGCACCAGCCGTCCATCATGTCGAGGGTTCCGAACATGAAGCCGCCGCCGTGGATCTCGTAGATGCAGGGGCGGGGGGCGCTGGCCTTCGCCTTCGGCGAGTAGATCCGCAGGGGCACGGCGGGCTGGCTGCCCTGCGCGGGAACGGTCCGATCTTCGCGGCGGATGTCCGGATGCTGCGCGGGCGGAGCGGGCGCCGTATCGAGGCGCATCGCGCGCATCGCCTGGATCTTCTCGGCGGTCGAGTAGTCGCCGACGGTCGGGAGCTGCGGGAGAAACGGCAAGAAGTCGGAATCGAAGGCGTATTTCGTCATGGCGCCGACGATAGCAACGCGCGCGGGGCGGCAAGCGCCGCGAGCGATCCGGTGCGCGGCGAGTCCCGGCGCGGAGTCGCCGGTGCCGTCAGCGGCCGAGCGCTTCCCAGAAGGCGCCGAGCACCGCATAACCCGTCTGCCCGCCGGTCAAGCCCGAGCCCATCTTGTTCATCGTGAAGCCATAGCCGACGCGGCGGTCGGGATCGGCGAGGCCGAGCGAGCCGCCGGCGCCGGGATGGCCGAACGCGCGGGGCGAGGGCGAGAAGGGCATCGACTCGCTGCGCAGCATGAAGCCGAGGCCGTAGCGGATCGGCAGGCCGCCGAGCGTCGCGTCGGGACCGGCGGCCTGCTCGGTCGTCGCACGCTCGATCGTGTCCGGCTCGAGGATGCGAACGCCGTCGATGGCCCCGCCGCAGGCGAGGGCCCCGTAGATGCGGGCGAGGGCGCGGGCGGTGCCGTGGCCACCCGACGCCGGCAGCTCGGCGCTGCGCCACTGCGGCGAGTTGACGGCGCCGCTCGGGGAAGGCGGGTTGTTGAAGGCGGCGCCGACCATCGTCGTCGGGTCGCCCAGGTCGCGCGGGAACTGCGGCAGCGGGCCCTG